>JBHIXQ010000020.1:0-13439 GCA_041984705.1 Leptonemataceae bacterium
GCCTTTCGACTAATAGGAGCCCGGGACCTTTCAAAACCTCTGGACTGCTGGCCCGGGGCTGGGTAGCTGCTCTACTGATTTTGTTGCCGCTTCTGGCAGGAACAGCAAGGAATACTTCCCCTCCGGATAGCGGGTTTCGCCCTTCCGGATTGTTAAAGCTTCTGGAAGAGAAAACGGATTTTTCTCCCAACCCTGATAGCATTTACAGGATTGCTCTGGAGAAAAAACACCTGGCTCACTGGCCCGGGGCTGCAGGTCTCATGCTTCAAATGGAGCGAAGAGGTCTGAAGGCCTGTATCGAGCCTCCGTATCAAATTCTTTTTGGTCCGGAAGCGCTCTGTGAGGGGCAATCAAACGGAACGATTCTGATTGAGCCACTCCCGGAAAATCCGAAGATGAAACATGACAATGCAGTATTCTACCGCAACATCCAGGTTGAATTCCGGGCAGATTAAAGCAGGAATGCAAAGAACCACTAGACTTCCCTTTGCCAGACCAGACCTTAGCGAACTGGAGTTTGAGGCAGTAAGGCGGGTAATGGAGTCCGGATGGATTACTTCCGGTCCCGAAACCGATGCCTTCGAATCGGAGTTTGCTGAAATGATTGGCGCTCCTGGAGCGGCTGCACTCAACTCGGCAACGGCTGCATTGCATCTGGGTCTTGTAGCACTGGGAATCGGACCCGGCGATGTTGTTCTGGTGCCTGCATTGACCTTCACGGCCACTGCCGAAGTGGTGAGTCGAACCGGAGCCAGGCCTGTACTTCTGGATGTAAACCGGGAGGATTATTTACTCAGTCCTGAAATCGTTCAGAAATTCCTGGACGGATGCAATGAGAGTCCGGATGGTCCGGTGTGCGCAGAAGGAAGGGTTCGCGCTGTAATCTGTGTTCATTATGGAGGTCGGGTCTGCGATCTGGATGGACTTTTTGAACTGTGCGATCGCGCTGGACTGGAACTTCTCCAGGATGCAGCCCATAGCTTTCCTGCCAGAGATGGTAATGGCTATGTTGGTAGAAGAGGCCCAGTAACAGCATTCAGTTTTTACGCCACCAAGAATATGACCACTGGTGAAGGTGGGATGCTTACGGGGGACCGCCCGGAGCTAATCGAAAGGGTCCGAAGAATGCGGCTGCATGGAATCGCCACCCCGGCCCATCGGCGTGCCGGCTGGCATTACGATGTGGTGGAACAGGGATACAAATACAACCTATCTGACATTGCATCCGCTATAGGCCGGGTGCAGCTTCAGAGGGCCACAGAGATGTGGAACAGGCGAAAGGCCATCCATGACAGATATCAAAAGGCCTTTGGGCAGATTCCTGGTATTCGCACCTGTCCGGAGCAGGATACTTCAGCCTACCATCTGTATACCCTTGAGATTTCTCCGGAAGCCAGACTAAACCGAGATGAATTCATTGCTGCCCTGGAAGAAAGATATATTGGAACCGGATTGCACTTCATACCGCTGTATCGAATGACTTATTATCGGGAACGCTACGGCTTGCAGCCGGCGGATTTTCCAGCATGCGAGGAGATCTTCGCACGAATCGTTTCTCTTCCAATCTACAGTGCAATGAGCGATGAGGACTGCGATGATGTAATCCATGCAGTTCAGGATTGTCAGAAACTATGATGACCGTTTGACTGCGAATGCCGATTCAGTGCCCGGTAATCTCTTTGCAGGGAACGGGCAAATGGATCCCGGCTCATTCCCTGCGAGCTGGCCCCGGCACCCAGAAGTAGTCCAATGCCATAGCTGGTCTCCCCCGCCGGCCCTTCGCCTCTGGCATAGATCAGACGAATCGCAAGCGGAAAGTAAAAGATATTCAGGCCTATGTCGGTGTAGAATCCATAGGAACGATTCCAGGTATCGCGATAGACCTTTCTTTCAAAGGACTGGCCGTAATCATAGAAGGGAGCCAGAGAGATGTATCGAAGTCCAAGAGAAGGCCACCAGGAGATCAATCGTCTGGATAGCCAGAAAAGAGGAAAACGGTACTCCGCTGTTAATACCAGAGCCCCCCGGCCATAGGGCGACGCTTCGGGAACCAGGCCACGCATGTAGGAACTCAAACGAACCCGGTACACTTCCGGATTCTTACCGCTGGTCCAGCGAGCATTGGCAGCCAGATAGGGAACATGGTGATCGAGAAAGAAAGGAAGGAATAATTCCGCCTGGGCCTCAACGCTATAGAACTCTGCTGTTTCCTTTCTCTTGCTGTAATCGTCGTAAAGAATCACCCAGGATTGCGGGTAAAAACCGGCCTCTCCGTATAGGGAAAATCCTCGCTCCAGACTGATGGATTCAGGAAAGCTAATGGCATTGCTTATTCCGTATCCAGCAAACACGGAACTCAGGTTCACATCTCGCTCCGGAAATACCAGCGATGCAAGACTGTCGGAGTTGCGATGCTTTTCATGACGCAAGCCTACAGAATACTCCTGATCCACTTCCCGACCTGGATTCTGACGATCAATGGAGGCTTCTGCATATTCAAACTGATATGTATCATCAAGGCAGAGAAAGATTAGTAGTCCGCGCGGCACATCGCAGTAGAACTTTCTTTTTGTCAGACTGCTACGAGCATAACTTAGATTCAGTGAATGGGAGAAGCGATTATAGGAGTAGGTTGCAGAAAAATAAGGCGTCTCATCCAGAATACCAATTCCCAGGCCAATCTGGTGTCTCTGCAGCGGATCATAGGCCAGAACACCGCTTTCTGCTGCAGAGATTCCAAAGAGGAACCCTGCGAAATACGGCCGGATTTCCAGAGGGCCATTGTAATCTTCCGAACCGGAAAGGCGCGAAGGCAACTGGAAATCAGACATGGGCCGGCTAGTATCCGTATTATCAAAACTCACGCTTACGTCCCGGTTCAATAGATCCTGTCTGTCCAGAGACACCACATCGTAGCCATCTGCAAAGTATCTCAGCGCAAAGATTTGAGTACCTTCCGAAATTGGATAGAATAACCCTGTAGCGCTTTCGCTGAGCTGCTCTACAGAGACTTCCTCCTGGAGCAATAGTGAGGACCAGGGCCCCGGCGATGTTCGATTCAATCGATACAGCTCATAGCGACCGGTGCGATCTGAAGAAAAGAGCACTCCATCGTCACCGAAGGAGGGTTGCACAATCTGCCCGGAAACCGAGACCAGTACTCTACAGTCTCCTGTTTGAGACTTCATGACTTCTCTCTCTGTATTTCGCACATTTGTTCCAGAATTGATACCACTGTTCCAGGGAGTGCTACAGCCCATGAGTACCGGATGACCGGTACCATTCTGTCGATAAATACCTATTACGAGAGAAGCATCCGGAGACAGTACACTGTTGGTGAGTATTCCGTGCAAATCTGCCGAAAGAATCACTCTTTCATCCTGCAACTGACCATCGGCTCGAATGCGAGCCACCATTAAATACCTGTACGGATCTTCTCTTTTGATGTAGGCAAGCTTGTCCCCCCGGGCACTGGGAAACAGGATTCTGGAATCCGGCGAAACCTCCTGGAGGCTGAGACCGCCTGAGCGATAGAGTTGATATCGAATGCCCGAATAGTCTGGAAAGCTCTCTTGAGAGGCCAGCAGCTGACCCTCGGGATTTACAACATCGGATTCACCTTCGAATTCGCCCGTAAAAGTGAAGCCGGCAGAAGAACGGCTTTTTCGAAACAGGGAAAGACTGTGCGATTCCACTTCCGGCAGGGCTTCCGGCTCTGCCACGGAATCGGCCGGTGGATTTTTGGAGGAGCCGTTTTCGATCTTCGAAGATGACAATAATGGCATACTGAAGATTCCGTAATCGCTGGATGGGGAGCCATAGTAATACAATCGCCCGTTATGAATCTGAAGGAACTTCTTGCTAAAACCTGTATCGGTGAGACGCTTGAAGGGGGTCTCGGATCTGTAGCGCCCTTCCAGCCTCAGAGTTTCGAACTCCTTGAATAGATCATAGATCTCCTGAATGTCAGGATATCCCAGCCGTTCCAGGCGTTCTGCAGAAAGCACCGGCAGTTCTTCAGAAAGAAAGTATTCATCCAGACGGGCACTTGCTCCGCTCTGCTGGAAGGCCGGATACTCCCTGAGAAATTGCACGAATCTACCTCCAAATAAATAGGAGGTGCTACCCAGAGGCCACCTGTGCGTGCCTGCCATTATCTCTTCCAGGCTGGGAAATCGATTCTCCAGAATGGCAGCGCGAATCACCATATTTGTAAGCGGATCCTCCAGTCGCCCTTTTCCGCTCTGACTCTCCTCGTACACCGGGAAGCCCTCAACCAGACCTGTGGGAGTTAGAAAGTTTGGAGGCAGTCCAGCAAAAATGCGAAGTATGACATTGGCCAGACCTTCGTATGGATAGAGGTTCAGGATATGGGTGTATTCATGGGTAAACAGATGATCCTGCCAGAGGTCATACCTGGAAAATTCCCCGGGGGTAGGCGACTGAACATACAGAGCTACTCGATTTACTACATAGGTGGATGCGAAAGCATTCACTGTATCGGTTTCCGGGATTAGAATGATATTGGTAACATCCACTCCGGAGCGATAACGATATTCCAGTTCCCGGTAGCGCTTCTCCGCCAGCTCGCCCAGGCGAAGAGCGTTTTCCCTGTACCCGGCCGGGTAATGAATGGCAAAATGTATGGTGCGATAGGTGCGATAATCCAGAGAGGGATCTACCAGCGGCTGGGACACCAGGCCACCAGGAATGAGCCCGATCAAAAATAACAGGATCCAGTAGCGGAACCAGCCATCGGGCAGTGGCAGCCCTTTCATAATTTCAGCCCAGCCGATCCCCGGGCAATGCGGATCTATGAGGAGTAAAGAGCGTAAGCGAATCGTCCTTTCCCGTGGCTAGAAGCATGGCTTCCGAAGTTCCAAATTTCATCTTTCTGGGCTTTAGATTGCTTACGCAGACCACCTTCAGATCTTTTAGATCCTCCGGAGCATAGGCAGAGCGAATACCTGCAATAACGTTTCGGGGTTTATCTTCACCCACATCCAGCTGAATGCGAAGCAATCGATCGGCCCCTTCGATGAATTCAGCCGAAATAATCTGACCCACCCGCAATTCCACTCGATTCAATTCATCGATGGTAATAATTCCATCCGAACTTTGATCTTCCATGCCCTTACCTGCAGCCGTAGATTTGGCGGATACCTCTTTGTTTTCTTTTCCTTTCTTGCCCGGCCCATCCGACTTTTCGCCTGCACCGGACTTCTGTGCTTGTTTACCGCCACCGGCTTTCTTTGAAGCGCCGGTTTGGCCGGCTCCGTCAGCAGCAATTCGCTCTTCATCGAACATCGCATCGAACGCGCTGGTTTCAATTCGACCGGCCAGATGGCGATAGGCCCGAATCACATGCTGTGCAGGTAGAGGCTCCAGATCACTGTCAAAGCGCAGTGGGTTTTCCAGAGCCAGCAATTCCTCTACACCACCGGCCAGCACCGGTAGCACCGGCTTTAGATAGAGGCCCAGCGCCATACCTGCATTAATGGCATCTGTTACAGTCTGTCGGGCCGCTTCCGCATCGCCTTTGATCTGCTTCCAGGGCTCTTTTTCCGTAATGAATCGATTTACTTCATCGCTCAAAGACTGTATCTCTCGAATGGCCCGTGCATACTGCCTGTTTTCGTAAAAATCCATGATAGACTGCTTTTTTCCAGCCACTCGATCAAACAGTTTCTTCCCCTCGGAAGATAGCTCCGGCGAAAGGCGAAAATCCAGTTTGGATGCGATGCCAGAAACCAGTCGAGAGAATAGATTGGCAATGTTGCCCACTACATCGCTGTTGTAGCGCTGAACAAAATCTTCTGTATTTAAATCCAGGTCATCCAGGGCCGCGCCCAGTCTGGTGGCATAAAAATATCTCAGGCATTCCGGATCCATATGCTTGAGATAGGTGGACGCTCGAACGAAGGTGCCGCGGCTTTTGGACATTTTCTCTCCGTTCACTGTGAGAAATCCATGTACAAAAACCGAGGTGGGTGTGCGAAAATCCCCGGCATTTAGCAGAGCCGGCCAGAACAGAGTATGAAAATAGACGATATCCTTGCCAATGAAATGATAGACTTCGTTTTCTTCGCTTCTCCAGAATGCATCGAAAAGCTCATCCTGTCCTGTTTTGCGAAAGAAGTTCAGGGAAGATGCCATGTAACCAATGGGAGCATCCAGCCAGACGTAGAAGAATTTGTTGGTCTCTCCTGGTATGGCAAATCCAAAGTACGGACCATCCCGACTGATGTCCCAGTGTCTCAGGCCCTGGTCGATCCATTCATGCATCTTTTTTCGAACGCCTTCGTCCACCCGGTTCGGGGTTTTAAGCCAGTCCTCCAGAAATTTCTGGAAATCGGCGAGCTGGAAGAAGATATGTTCGCTTTCCTTTTCCACCGGAGGATTACCGCAGATAGAGCATCTGGAATCCTTGAGCTCTTCAGGTCTGTAGGTAGAACTGCAAACTTCGCAGCTATCTCCGTACTGGTCCAGGGCGCCGCATTTGGGGCATGTGCCACGGACGAATCGGTCCGGTAGAAACATATCGTCATGTATACAGAATAGCTGATTCAGAGATTTCTTATGGATATGCCCTTTCTCTTTGGCCTTTAGATAGATTTCTTCCGATAGGGCGCGGTTCTCTGGAGTGTTTGTGGAATAGAAATTGTCGAATTCTACCTGGAATGCCGTTAGATCTTCAAAATGCTCTTTGCGAATTTGATTAACCAGTTGCTCCGGAGTGATGCCCCGGTTCCTTGCAGCGATCATGATAGGGGTACCATGTGTATCGTCCGCACAGAAGTAGAATACCTGATTGCCCTGGAGTTTTTGAAAGCGAACCCATATATCTGTCTGGACATATTCCACCAGGTGACCCAGGTGAATGGGGCCATTGGCATAGGGAAGAGCCGATGTCACCAGGATTTTGCGATTCATCAAGGCTTCCAGACCTTATAGTTCTGCTTGGGCAGAGAGGATTTCCTCCATTCCATCCATGAACCCAGGTAAACGCTTACATGCTTGTAACCACAACGAGTAAGCACCAGAGCCATGGTACTGGAGCGAGCACCGTTGAAATCATACAGGATGGTGGGGCGTTCAGGAATAAGACCCATGGAACGAATAGCAGCCAGAACATCTGGCCGGGGCTTCAGATTGCCTTTTGCATCGTATAGACGTCTCCAGTCAAAATTCATAGAGCCGGGAATCTTTCCACAGATAGATCCTGGTTCAGGAGAAACCATTCGAGGTAGCTTTCCTTCATGTTCCTCCGGTGTTCTTACATCTACTAACTGAACCTTGGTTAAGTTAACCTGGACATGGCTGATAGAACAAATCCCCTGGAATGTACTGGGTTTGTCTGCTGGAGCGCTGTCCAGAGTTTCCGTGCCCGGAGCCAGCATTCCAGACTCAAGCTCTTCGAACTTGCGAGAGAGAATCAGGAAATCCTTGATTCCAGCACTGTGAAGTAGCCAGCCCAGACGGGATGCGTACATTCCCTGACCTTCATCGAATATTAGAATGCCCCGGTGCTTTTGCATCCGGTTGCGAACATCCTCGATAAAACCGGAAAGCTTGGCCATGGACTGCGGTCCGGAACCAAATGGTTTCTTTGCGAAGGAGGCACCTATGGCTCCCTTAATCGTGGATTCCCGGTATTGATTGTCTGATCGGCAATCCAGGATTAGCGAATCCTCCGGTATTTCAGGTGTTAGAAAATTCCAGCTCAACTCATGTCTCCCAATTCAGGCGAAGTTCTATGGCGGCCCTGCTATTTGCGATGCGTAGGGCCACGAAATGCGCAAAGGAATCCAAAAACAGTCATTTTTTTTGGGCCTCTATCTGTTCCAACAAAAACATCGTATAGCGCTCGGCTCCGCAATAATCCAGATGATTCCAGTCGTAAAAATCTGTATCAGAAAAATCCGATGCCCCATCCAGGTAAGTGACTTTCTGCGGTAGGTCCAGCTCCATCAGGATTCCGTGGACGTCCGATGATACCTTTCCGTATGGCAGTATTCTGTCAACGGTGTCATGCCAGGAATCAGAAAATGGAATGCGGATCAATATTATGCGCTCTACGTACCTGGAGGCCTGGTTGAGAAAATCCACCCATGCCCTGATGGCTTCGGGCCTGGGCTTGAAACGAATGCTTGCGGGCAAGGGTTTCAGCTCTCCGGCATCGCAATCATCCCTGGACGGTGCCTGAAAGTTCCTCCATGTCCAGAATCCATTCGTGGAATCCAGAATGCTCTCTATCTTTGCATTCACTTCCCTCAGTTTTCGCATTCTGGATGCCAGCGAAGGAGCATTCACCACTCCCTGAGCCGCCGGCCTGGCGGAATAGCCAATGCCCGGGAAAGGACCGGGCTGAACCATAAGCGAAAGCTCCTCGTCTGTAGACAGATTGCGAATACCTGCATTCAACCGGTACAGCCCCATACCGGATAAGGTGGATTCCAGTACCTCCCCGCCGGAATCCCCGTATAGATAGGCCCGCTGCAGCCCTGGCCAGTTAAGCGCAATAAACTCACTTCGATAGTAATTCAAGAATGCATCATACACTTCGGTTTCATACATTGAATAGGGACTGATATTTACTATAAGAGTCTTTACCTGGCGATCTTCGAGATAGGGAACAACTGAAAGAAGCGCCTCTGGCTGGGCACTGGGAAGCCCTAGATTGTAAACCCTTCCATATTCCTTACCAAAGAGATGAGGTCGAAGACCGCTCATGGCCTGACTATCTCCCAGAATCATTGTGTCTGGCAGTTTGTGCTCCTGCAGAGCCCGGGCTCTTAACATCCAGACAACGCGATCCGGATGTTGATAATACCTCAGCTCATTGCCCAGAGCATAGACAAATAGTCCGCAAAGAATGCAAAGAACGCCCAGGACCACATAGCGATGCATTCGTCCAATCTGAATCAAGGCCAGAGAATCTGCACGAAAAAAATGTCGACCCTACAAAGAAGTTCAATTCCTATCGGTTATGCAGCGCCGGATTTCGCTTCTTGTTTTTTTACTATTTGTCAGTTGTCAGCTTCCCTTCTTTTCTCAGCGAACCACCAACGTTCACCTGGTAATCGATGCTGGATCCTCGGGAACCAGATTTTGCCCCTATGAAGTGGACGAACAATGTAATCACCTGGATGTATCGCAGAATTGCTTTTCTGTGCAGGCTTCCGGTGGATTGGCGGATCTGAAGTTAGAAGAGATAAATCAGGTGATGAACCAGGGGTTCCAGAAGCTGGAAGGAATCAAAATTGAAAAAGCCATAATTCTGGGAACCGGCGGATTTCGACGATTACCTGCCTATAAACAGAAACAGCAAATCGATCTGATCAGATCCTCGGCAATCTCCAGATTCCCGGACACGGAAGTTCGCGTACTTACAGGAAAGCAGGAAGCTCAGCTGGCCTATCTGGCCATGGTAGCCTTTCGAAACGGAAAAACAGATCATAAAATCCTGGAAACCGGTGGAGCGACGATTCAAATAGCCGGATGGGAATGGGAGCCTGCCAGCGCCCCGGCCGGGCTAAACGCCATGCGAGAATTGTCCGGCCCTCCCACTTCCTGCGCCGAGGATACAAATCCCTCCCCGCAGCGATTCCAGGAATGCCAGGCAGCTCTAAGAAAGGTCCTTCGCGCCCAGCCCTGGTTTTCCGCTTTCTTTCGAAATGATAAGCCGGAATCGGTGTATGCCCTGGGATCCTCCTGGAAATCCATATTTACACTTGCTGGAGACTCAGAAATAAGTCAGGAGGATCTGCGAAAGCAGGGCACTCAAATCTGCAATTCCCGCATCAAAGATATCGTGGATGCCGGTGTGCCCGAGAAATTTGCCCCGGCCAGTTGCTACCTGCACTCGTATCAGTATGTTTTGGCCAGCGAACTGAACATTAATGAATTAAAAGCCGGGGATGGAAGCTGGCCCCCAGGTGCGGCTATTTCCGATTTCTTTTCCGGATGCACTCTTCGCGCCCATTAGACAGTCATCCAGAAAGGCCAGAAAGCCGGAAGCTTCCCTGATCCGGCATCATCGGATGCTCAAATGGCCCGGCGAAACAGCCTCGGCCCGAGCATCGAAAGAGCCTAATGTCCTGGTTTACCCAGCATCTTAAACATTGAATTCTTGTAGGCTTCCACTCCAGGTTGATCGAATGGATTCACTCCCAGAGCATAGGCGGAAATTCCGCAAGCATACTCGAAGAAATAGAATAGCCTTCCCATCTGAAACTCTTCGATGGATGGAATTTTGATTCGCAGGGAAGGTACGCCCCCTTCGCCATGAGCCTGCCGGGTCGCCTGCAAAGCCACACGGTTCACTTCATGCACGGTTTTGCCTGCCAGGTAGTTCAACCCATCCCCATCGTTTTCCTGCTTGCTCAAAGCCGGGCTTCGCGCTTCCTCTACATCCAGGATGGTTTGAAAAATGCTTCGTTCGGATTCCTGAATCCATTGTCCCAGAGAATGTAGATCCGTTGTAAAGCCCGCAGATGCCGGGAATATACCCTTTCCATGCTTTCCTTCTGATTCGCCAAATAGCTGCTTCCACCATTCTGCGAAGTATTGAAGAGCATGTTGATAATAGACCAGGATCTCTATCTTCTTTCCTTCTTCATAAAGACTGTTACGATAAGCGGAGTATTGCACAGCTGGATTGTTTTCGCTTTGATCGTTTCGCAGATGATCGCACATCTCCATGGATCCCTGTAGAAGAGAATAGATATCAATTCCTGCGATTGCCGCTGGTATCAAACCCACAGGGCTCAAAACACTGAATCGTCCGCCTACGTCATCGGCAATAATGGCGGAATGAAAACCCAGTTCATCCGCGGATTTGCGAAGTGTACCTTTATTTGCATCTGTAATTGCACAAACCCGGCTTGCAGCCCCGGAAGCGCCATGTTTCTTTTCGAGCAGAGACCATAGCAATCGAAAGGCAATGGCCGGCTCGGTGGTAGTTCCACTTTTCGAAATCACAACAACACCGAAATCCCGCTCTTCCAGATACTCCAGAAGTTGTTGATGATAATGGCCATCCAGGCTATGACCTGCAAAGAGTATCTCCGGACCGGCCGAAGCACCCACAGCCGGCCTTAATGATTCATAGAGACACTTGAACCCCAGATAGGAGCCTCCGATGCCCACCATAACAACGGCATCCATCTTCTGTAGATCCGAGGCAATCTTCAGATAATCCTGAACATGTGCAGATTGCTCTTCCGGAAGCTGAAGCCATCCCAGGAAATCGGGCCCGGAGCCGGAATGGCTTTCCAGTATTTTGCGCGCATCACGGCTTTTTTGAACCGAGGCGCTGGAAAGTGTGCTATTTTGCAGATCGATTTGCATGGTGAACTCCGGGAATGGGTTGATGTTTTACGTATTCTGTTCGAAAATAGTGAGGAGGCGTCAACCGTTCCTCAGAGGTAGAATCATGAAACTGCGAAATTCCATCCTGACCCTGGCGGTCATGCTATTTTCTTTTCAGTCTTTGCTGGCACTGGGTACATATTCTGAAGGCCGTGCCATTGTAAAAGTAATCAAGATGGAAAGCCAGGGAATCTTCATTAACTCTTTTGAAGGAGAGTTTGAAGTGGCCAGCTACGACAAGTCCGAACAATGCGATATGGAGGATGGCACATGCTACACTCCTCAGAAAAAGACCGTAAAATTCAGCATCGACAACGACAACAAGGAAGTGGCACAGTTTCTGATCGAAAACATGAATCGAGTGATGCTCATCGATTACAAGATTCACAGAATTGAGCCGGTTTCTCTAAAGACATCTTTTGAAGTTCTGGGCGCCAAACCTTTACTGAACAAACAACCTGAGAATTTTGTTCGCCGAAAGAATGTATCCAAAACCGGTGGAGCAGGCAACGTCTCGATTTACGGCAAGGTTCTGAAACTGGAGTATCGAGGTACCATGGTAGGCACCTACGAAGCCCTGGTTTACAATCGTCAGAAAGATAAGATTCTTCCGGTCTCAATTACCAATGAAGCCATGGCAGCCTACGTAAAGGAGGCCATGAATTCCAGCCAGGAATACTACATCGGCCTTTCTACGGCTGTAGTATCTGGTCTGCGGGAATCGGACAGCGATATGTTCGAACTAAACTACGATAAACCGGCCGACCTGGCCGGGGATTAATCGATCAATCCAGCATCCATACAATGTCTGTCATTTCCGAACTAACTCCCAGCTGACGAAGAACAATCGTTAGCTGGCCTCGGTGAAATGTCTGATGATTGAAGAAATGGAACAATGCAATCCTTGCATCCAGGGATCTCGATTTTGCATCTATGACGCTGGTATAATTAACCGGGGATGAGAGCTTTTGAAACTCCATACCGCTGAAGTATTCGACAATATCTTGATCCAGCTTCGTTCTTTCTCTGCGAATATCTTCCAGGCTATGAAACTCAGAACCAGGCGAGCCCTGACTCGGCGATGCTGCTCCGTCAGAATGAGCCGCTCTGAATCTTTGCAACCAGGCTCTATCCGTCTGCATTAAATGATTCCACAGGCCGCGTACTGTCTTTCTTCCAATCTCTACATCGTAATGATTCTCATGAAGACGGGCAGTTGCTTCAAGCATTCGATGGTTGGCCCAGGCATTGTAGCGAGCCCATAAAGTGGGTCCCACTGCATCCGCTGCCTGAAGCCACTGTCCATCTACAGGGCCATACTCTGCGTCGATGCGAGAAACTCGCACGACATAGGAACTGTACCACTCTTTTTGCCCCTGGCTTTGCGCTGTCAGGTGCTCATCCACTGCCTTCCAGGCCAGCGCGCTGGCCCTGTCCTTCCAGTAGGAAACCGTAATTCCTCTGCCTGCATCATCTCGAACACTTTCTATTCCCAGATATCCAGGTTGCTTCCGGGCCAGATCTACCATCCTCTGCGCCATGGTTGCATATCCATCAGGATCCGAATCGCTACGCTGATTGGAAAAGATAATGGCCACGGCTCCTTCCGGGCCCAGGACCGGCTTACGGGGAAACGATTCAGAATCCATGGCCCATGCAGGGATCGGGTGCTTGCTGGAAAAACCAAATTCTCAAAAAAATTGAAGGGTAACCCGCGCTTGCCTTAGCTCACGAAGTATTCTATGAGTGGGATCGCCGATTCGACCTGCAACCCTGCCTGGTTGAACTCCGATGATGGTCCGCCGGCCCCCTCGGGCCCTCCATCCGGGCCCGGGGTAAAGGAAAGGGATTGACTCAGGGTGCTCAGGGCAGGCATTGGATATTCAGCGCGGGTGTGGTGTAACGGTAGCACAATAGCCTTCCAAGCTCTTAGAGGGGGTTCGAGTCCCCTCACCCGCTCCAGCCTTCCTTTTCTGGTTTCATATTTCACAGGCTCGTCTCACAATTGTAACAATTCCGGTGTTTCTTCGTTACTATGGAGCAAGCACCGGCTCGACAGCCCGGAT
>JBHIXQ010000021.1:0-12938 GCA_041984705.1 Leptonemataceae bacterium
TCTTCGGTTCAGCTCTTGAATAATGGTACCGCTGTATTCCTCGGGAAGGTCAATTATTACTGTTTCGTAGGGCTCCAGCTTTTCGCCGCTTTCGCCTTTCTTGATGATTACTTCCGGACGAGATACCTGCAGCTCATACCCTTCTCTTCGCATGGTTTCCACCAGCACAGACAGGTGCAGGTCACCGCGGCCCTGAACCTGGAATCGATCCTTTCGATCCGGGTCCTCAAATACTCGCATGGCTACGTTGGTCTGGATCTCTTTAAAAAGTCTTTCAGAGATCTGTCTGGTGGTAACATATTTACCGTCTCTACCGGCCAGAGGTGAGTCATTCACCAGAAAGAACATACTGACTGTAGGATCATCTACAGTAATGGGTGGTCGGGCATCTTTTACCCCTTCCTGGCAGATGGTATCTCCAATGCCAGCATCCTCGATTCCTGTAATAGCTACAATATCTCCGGCTTCTGCCTCGGTTACTTCCACACGGGCAAGCCCGGCAAAGCCATACATCTTGGTAATCTTTCCGGTGCTGGTGCCTTCTTTTCCAACGAAGTTTACAGACTGACCTTTGGAGATTCTTCCTTTGAAGACTCGTCCAATACCCATCCGGCCCATATAATCGTCATAGTCCAGGTTCATGATCTGGAATTGGAGCGGGTCTTCCGGGTTGCCGGCTGCAGCAGGAACGTGCTTTAGAATCAGATCCAGCAGGGGTGCCAGGTCTTTATCTTCTGTGCCGGCCTTTTCCAGCTCCAGAGATGCGAATCCGTTTTTGGCGCTGGCATATACAATGGGGAAATCCATTTGATCTGCATCCGCTCCCAGCTCATCGAATAGATCGAATACCTTGTCGATCACTGCATCTGGATTGGCGAATTCACGATCAATTTTGTTGATTACCAGAATGGGTTTGTGACCCATCTTAAGACTCTTATCCAGAACGAACCTGGTTTGAGGCATAGGGCCATCCACCGCATCTACCAGCAGCAGGCTACAATCCGCCATGCCCAGAACTCGCTCTACCTCGCCTCCGAAGTCTGCGTGGCCCGGAGTGTCGATGATGTTGATTTTCGTATCTTTATAGTAAACACTGGCATTCTTGGCTCGAATGGTAATGCCCCGCTCTCGCTCCAGGTCCATGGAGTCCATGGAGTCCATGATACGTTCTGTGCCGGCCTTGGTGCTCATCTGGCTGTCCAGATGAAGCATACCATCTACCAGTGTGGTCTTTCCGTGGTCTACGTGCGCAATAATTGCGATATTTCTAATTTCCATTTAAAGGGTCTCTTGCAGTCTACAGCTCGTGCCTTTCTGGCCGAATCTGCGGGCATGGATTGAATTATGCCATGCGGATTGCCACCGTGGCGACCCGCTATGGCCACGAATTTAAGTCCTCGTCTCAGGAAAAGCGGATTTTCTCATACCAGAAGCCGGTTTGCCTGGCGATGAGCCCTGGACAGTGTTCTCAGGAGATCAGAAATCTGAATTCTATCTACCTGCAGGACCACCGCGGACCGGTATCCAGGGTAGAATTGCTGGTGAGCTGGCTGAGCCCGCTTCCATCCAGGTTTACAGCGTATATTTCCATATCACTGATAGGTCGGTCCGAGGCGAATACCATGCCGGTTCCATTCGGCTGCAAGTATGCACTGGAGTCGTTGCCGGGATCGTTAGTAAGATTGGTTTGAGAGGTACCGTCAATGTTGGCACGATAGATTTCCTGGTCGCCATCCCGGTCCGCGGTAAACAGAATGAAGCTTCCGTCGGCCGCCACCGCTGGCTCAGTGTCCGAATTAGGGTCAACTACGATGATCGCCAGGCCGGACCCATCCTTACGAATTCGCGCTATATCATCTGTGCCTCCAGAAGTAGTGTTAAAAAAGATAAATTCGGTCCCCGCGGAAACGGCGGGAGCCACATTATCGTAGGCTCCCCCGCTGCTGGTGATCTGAGCAATAAAGCCCGTGTTCAAGTCAAGGTAATAGATATCCTGAGAGGACCCGCCCCGGTTCGAATCGAAAAAGAGACCCTGTCCGTCCGTGGAATATACCGGGTGCTGGTTGATAAACCCATCAACCAGAAGTGGCTTTTCGTTCTGCCCGTTGGAATCTATGACGTAGAGCCCAAAGGTCCCGGCCCGATTGGACTGAAACACAACCTGTCGACCATCTGGACTCCAGGATGGTGCGGAATCTACCTGGGGATCGAAAGTGAGCTGAATTAAATCGGTGCCGTCCGAAGAAATGGTATAGATCTCATAATCGCCGTCCAGTAAGCTATTAAATACAATGCGGTCTGGATTGGCACAGATTCCAAGCAGTCGACCGAGCAAATACAAATAGTTTATTCGAACCGCCGGGCTCTCATCCATCCGGGCAATAATGCAACTCGGAACGTGAAACACAGATAAGGACAACCAGAGCAGCAATAGGACCTGGCCAATAAAAGACCTGCGTAAACCGGGGGTCACCATATATTCTGGCTGAATCCGTGGCCTGGCCCTTGCACCGTCAACTCCGGAATCCATCGTTCGCAGATTTTGTTAGCTCGGTCGCAGACAGGTTTCCAGGCATTCCGATACCAGGCCCCTGGCCCCTCAATTTTTTACAGACAGCCGCGCCAGGCTGAAACCCACTGGCCCATGCCATATGTACAGGTTCGCGTAGCCGGAGAATTGAGCCGGGAGCAAAAACAACAGATTGTAGCTCAATTCACAAAGACTCTGGAAGAGGTGGCCGGAAAGCCTCCAGCGGCTACCTACATCGTTATCGAAGAAGTGAGCCGGGATAACTGGGCCAAATCCGGCAAGCTACTTACAGACAGCTAATGGGCCCCTCGCAAAGGCGAATCCGACGAACTTTCCGACAGCTCCGTTGTAACCGGGTGAAGCTTTGACAGAGGCTCCCTTTCACATTGTCAGGGGTGGGTAGAATACCTAGATGGAAATGTTACGATCCACGCTCAGTGGAGTATTGGACTCGAATAGATAGGTATAGAATGCCAGCATCATATCCTCGTTACTCTCGAACTCTCGCTTGATCTGAAAGTACTCCGCAATTCGAGGTGCGAAGCGATCGGCCAGGTCCTTTCGAATGATAGGGTTCATCGTGTTTCTACGTACTGCGTATTCATGAATGGCACGCATAAGATTGGGCGAAAGGGAGGCCATAGGTCGAATTCCCGATGCATCCGTCCTTGCCGCCTCCAGCATCCTTCGAGTGGAACGGGTACTGTTCTGTTCTCGAATCACCAGAGTCCCACCGGCAATATCGCCCAGCCTGCGAAAGGAACGACCGGTAAGAAAAAGGAAAAAGGCAGCAACAAAGTAGGATGGAATAAAGAAAAACCCGAGCTGAGCAATAAATGGGTACATATCCCCTATGCGAACCATGTTCCGAATAATGGAATGACTGGCATTCAGTCCGGTACCGCGAAGAGAGATGACACGAAGTCCCAGCATCATTTTCCCCGGAGTGCGACCACGGGAAAAATATTCCCACATGAGGAAGTAACCCCAGAAAAGGATAAAGAACAACATGAACTGCAGAAAGATTGAGACCTTATCCCACTCAGAAACGCTGGAGAAACCGATTAGAGTAAACGTCAAAATGACCAGGATAATCAGAAGCAAAATGTACAGAATTACCATATCCAGGATCAGTGCCAGAAACCTGGATACCGGACCTGCTGTTCGATATTTAATCTCCCAGAATTCTGGAATGGAAACGCTTCTTGAGTTGTCCAGAGACACGACCTACAGTTAGTGCGTCCCTGCCAGTGGGCAATGAGAAATCCTTTTTTTTCTCTTTACAGATCAGAATAAACTATTCCAATCGCACCCACCCCGAAAGGGCAAAAATAAGCCGATGAGGTATCCCATGAAAAAATTCGCTGTTGCGATTGCCATCTTGAGCATTTCTGTTCTCGCCAGCTGTGGTGGTGGAAGTCCAGAAGAAGTGGCCATTCAGTTTAATGAAGCCATGCTTGATGGTGACGTAGAAGCTGCACAGGATCTGAGCACCGAAGAGACGGCTAAGCTCATGCCTTTGATTATTGGAATGATGTCCAGTAAAATAGGCGAAATGGGTGATGAAGAGAAGAAAGCAGCACTTGAAGAGCTTGCCACAA
The DNA here is from genome assembly GCA_041984705.1 of Leptonemataceae bacterium. Classification (GTDB taxonomy): domain Bacteria; phylum Spirochaetota; class Leptospiria; order Leptospirales; family Leptonemataceae; genus UBA3465. Next base: position 4,132 of record JBHIXQ010000021.1, read on the forward strand.
TGGAATGCGACGTAGACGGGGAAAAAGCCAAATGCGGACCTAAAGGAAAAGGCAAGACCATGGAATTACAAAAGGTTGATGGAGACTGGAAAGTACACATTAACAAAAAAGGACAAGGCTAGTCCGGGCCTCGTTATGCAGAGCCTGCTGCGATTCGCGGCAGGCTTTGTTGTTTCCAGAACAATCCCGCCCCGAATGGGACACCGGCTATCTGCCAACCAAAGAAAATACTTATGATACGAAAATTACCCTTACTCGTTGCTCTGATAGCAATGAGCTGTCAGAGCTTTATCATTGGCCTTAGTCCTGAAAATGACTCGAAAGCATTTCTAGAATCTATGAAGACTCAGGACGTTGAAGGTCTGAAACGTCTGGTTGTTCCTGGAGATACGAAAGAGCTGGAATCCTTAATCAAGAGCCTTGAACTGATTAAGGAATCTGATTCCAGCGCTGCCAGCTCATTGCAGAAATCTATCGACGAACTGAATATTACTGAGTGCTTCCTGGGCTCGAGTACCGGGATTTGTTCCCTGAATAATGGAACTCAATTAAAACTACAGAAGGAAGGTCTCTCCTGGAAGGTGGATCTATCGGAATCCTCATTTGTTGCTGATTACACGCGCGAATCCAGGCAACTGACTTCGGGCCTTGTTCCCCGAGATGTAGCCATAGCTTTTGGACATGCGCTACTGAACGCAGATGTAGATGCAGCTCAGGAAGTTAGCACCGGACAGGCAGCCAAACTGATGCCTCTGATCATAGGCATGATGTCCAGCAAGGTAACCGAAATGAGCGCTGCTGAACTAAATGAAGCCAAAGCAGAATTGGATAACATGGAATGTGAAGTGGAAGGCGATCAGGCAAAGTGCGGTCCCGCGGGCAAGAATAAGAGCCTGGAACTGGCAAGAGTGGACGGAAGATGGAAAGTAACCATCAACAAGAAGGGCAGAGAGGGCGACGAAGAAGAAGTAGAGGTAGAGGAATAAGAAGATGCTAGATTTTGATAGCCCGGGATCTCGCTTCTCAATTGCATTTATTCTGTGACCATCAATGAAGTAATGGAATCTACGGCAGGACAATTACGTCGGGAAAGGAAGAGGTATCTCTCCTCCCGAGCATGGAACCTTTGTTTTTACCCCTCACAAGAATCCCCGAGGATGTATCGCGGGCTGAAGATGGTACTGACCTTCGTCCTGGTATTCACTCTTGCAAGTTGCCAGTCCGTTATTTTCGCCCCGAATCCTGCGTCCGAAACCCTGAGCTTTCTGCAGTCCATACAGAATCAGGATACACAATCCCTGAAAGAACTGGTCCGTCCCAATTCGAGGCAGTTGCAAACATTTGTAATGAGCCTGGAGAATCTCCGCCAGTCCGACTCCCCCGCAGCCCGCGCCATCATTCGAAAACTGAACAATCTCAAGATCGATGAATGCTTCGCGAGTACGGAAACCGGCCTTTGCTACCTAAGCGATGGCTCTCAGTTAATTCTCGTCCGGGATGGTCTGGGCTGGAAAATAGACCTGGATAAATCAACTCTGCTCGAAGATCATAACCGAATTTCGCAGATCCTGGAACAATCCACCTGGACTCCCAGGGAAGTGACCATTCGCTTCTCCAGGGCATTACTGGAAAAAGATGTAAAGGAAGCCCAGAGTCTTTCTACCGAAGATACCGCCAAAATGGTTCCTCTTCTGGTGGAGCGAATCGCCGAAAAATTTCCGGACCCCTCCAACGAAGAGATGGCGGAGGTCGAGGCCGAACTACAAACCATGAAATGCGAAATCTATTTGCAGCAGGCGAGTTGCGCCCCGGAAAAAAGCAGTAATTTCCTGCCCCTGGTTCAGATAGATGGGGTCTGGCGAGTGGAGCTCAGAAAAGGCCAGGATCAATAAGAAAACAGATGAACCTCCGCTCAGGCGCCCATCGTCTATAGAGTGTCCATAGTATTGGTATTATTCGCCTTTCTCATCTGGCTTTTTTTATTGTCACCGAGGTGCTTGAAGTCAGATTGGAGCCTGGCGAAAGCCGCAAAGGAATCAATGAAAAAATTAACCCCCGCCCTATTTGTATTTCTGGTAGCATCCTGCCAGACCATCACAATCGGGATGAACCCGGCTCCAGATGCGAATGCATTTCTGGATGCAATAAAGAATCAGGATATAGCCGCACTAAACAATACAGTGACCGCCGGCACCACCGCAAAGGAAGCCCTTACCAAAAGCCTGGAAAAGATCAAGGGCTCCGATACTGCCGCTTCGAAATCCGCCAGAGAAATGCTGGGGAAGCTAGAAGTTGAAGAATGCTATATGGGCTCAGATCGTAGCCTGTGTAAGTTAAGCAATGAATCCGAGCTGGTCCTGAAGCGAGATGGATTCTCATGGAAGGTGGATCTTGAAGATTCTTCTTTTAGCCAGGTGTATGAAAAAGAGATGCAGGGCCTGTTTCGCGCTGAGCAGAGTCCCGAGTACGTTACCATCCAGTTTACTCTGGCTTTGCTTGAAGGGAATCTTGAACAGGCAAAAGAGTACAGCACTGACCAGACACATCTGATGCTTCCTTTAATTGTAGGTATGATGTCTGCCGCCCAGCAGGATCAGACTGAAGAGCAGAAAACCAAGATGGAAGAAGCCAGAAAGGAACTGGCCAGCATGGCCTGCGAGGTCAATGGAGACCGGGCGAAATGTGCTCCGGAAGGCAAAGAAAAGAGCATGAGTCTTGTGCGCGACAATGGTGTCTGGAAAGTTGATTTTCGCAAAGGCGGTAGCGAAGAAAGCGAAGAGATGGATTCCAGCGAATCCAGCGACGAAATGTAAAATTACATAGCCGCGCCTCGTCGCCTTGAAACCCATGAAGACCAGGACTACCATAATCATTTCTCTGATTGCGACAGGTCTTGCTCTGGCCGTTTACTTCCTTGTTCCCGAGCCTCCGGTGAGTGCAGCACCGGAGGATGCGCAGATCTCCAAACTTAAGAACGTAAAGTTCAATCCACAGTCTCTTAAGAGCGGAGATCTGGTGTTTAGAAACGGAGATAGCTTCATGAGCGATCGAATTGTAGCGCTATCGCCGGAAGAAGTGGAACTGAGCCATGCAGGTATTATAATTCGAGAGAATGATCGACTCTATGTTGTTCATATCATCGGAGATCACTTCAAGAACTATGTTCGCAAAGACAGCTTGAAGAGCTTCGCAGAGAATTCATTGCCAGATCATTTCTGTGTTACTCGATATACAGATTCGCAGGCCAGAAACTCCATTGCCAGGGCAGCCCTGTCCTACTTTGAGCAAAAGCGGGGTTTCGATTATGATATGACTCTGGAATCTGAAGATGAACTATTCTGCACAGAACTGGTATGGAGGGCCGTGCTGGATGCCACCGGCAAGGATGTCTCTCCTCAGAAAGTTCCGTGGCGCGGTAAGATTCTAATAGGCTTTATGCCTTTCTTTCGTGGCCCCTACTTCGAGCCAGTATATCTGGAAAAGAAATGCCCGGTGTTTCAACAATCCGCCGCTTTAAATTGATTAGAAATCCGGGAAGCCACCTGGATTAGAATGGCAGGTACTGCCATAGAAGGTACTGCAATCCTGGGCGATTGGCTTCGCATCGGTAGCATGCTGCAGGACCATCAGTGGCAGCATTGAAGACGATCCGCTACGCCATATGGCCAAATTTCTTGAGCAAAGCCTGGCTTACTTCCGGGGGAGCATATTCAGAAAGGCTTTTTCCATAGCGCGCCACCTCTTTAATGATGGTGCTGGAAATGAAGGAGTACTTTTGCGATGCAAGCAAGAACACTGTATCCACATTGGGATTTAACTGTCGGTTTACCTGGTAGATCGCATATTCATAGTCAAAGTCGGTCACGGCACGGATACCCCGAACAATGGCTGTAGCATTTACATTCCGGGCGAAATCGGTAAGCAGTCCCTCAAAGGTAACTACCTCCACATCTTTGCGATCTTTCAATACTTCCTGAGTTAAGGATCTGCGCTCTTCCAGAGAAAACAGAGTACTCTTGGCCGAGTTGATAGCAATGGCCACAAAGATCTTGTCAAACATACAGCGGGCCCGATCTACAATGTCCAGATGCCCAAAGGTCATGGGATCAAAGGATCCCGGATATACAGCGGTTCTCAAACTTTCCCCCTTTTACGCAGTACCTCCGTTACTCTGTCCTCATCGGCATTCATAGTAAAGACAATTCCTACCCATACCAGGCCGCATACAATCCACATGCTGATGGCCACGTTATAGGCAATAATTGCCGGCATGGCCAGGATAAACAGTCCTACAATAAATGGGCCCAGGCCTTTGCCCAGATCATCGAACAGATTAAAGACTCCAAAGGCTGCACCACGATTTTCCGGCAGGTTGGTATTGATCAGAATGGCGCGAACATTCGCGCCGGTCATGGGAACGATCAACCCGCCAATTAATGCAGCAATGAATGCTGGCATTAATGTAGCTCCCTCATAGTTAATCATAAACAGTACAGGCACAGCTCCTACCATGACAGTGATAGCACAGAAAGTGGGAAAGAGTCTTCGATTGATGGAGTATAGCTTCTTGCCTATAAAGCCTCCCAGAAATCCACCAAGGATGGTGGTTCCTGCAAACAATAGAACCAGTGTATTGGCCTGCTCAATATGCCAGCCCTTGCTCTTCTCAAAAAAGTCGGCGGCATAAACAAAAAGAAAGCCCCAGGGAACTGTGCCCGGAATACCTTGAAGAAAAGCCAGGATATTTGTGCGATTGGAAAACACTCTCTTGAATGCTTCCGCTGTAAGCGGTGCTTCCTCCACGCCCAGAGCTGCTGCTCGAGTATCTGCTGCTTCTTTTGGACTGATTCCCTTTGCTGCTTCTGATACGCGATAGGGCTGCGAGAAATCCTCTTCCTTCAGATTCACATTTGCGCTCTGATTTGAGGATTCGTTACCGGAATTACGGATCATTGAATTTGAACTGTCAGCCTGCTCCAGGTAGCGATTCGCCGCAGAATCCGCCTGCCCCTGCTGGGGTAATCGTGCAAAGAAATAGAACAGAGCCGCCACAGGAAAAGCCGGCAGAGCCACTGCAGTAAAACTGAATCGCCATCCTTCCATTCCAAAGATGACATCATGGGCAACAAATCCTGCAAAAAGCTGTCCCACGCCCATACCCAGAGCCATGGCCAGTCCTACCCAGGCACTGGCAGTGGGTCGATTTTCCACGCGAAATAGATCCCCGGTAATGGAAAACAAAATGGGAAATAGACCTCCGATTCCAAATCCGGTAAGCATTCGCAGCACAAAGTAGGTCCAGTAATCCTGCGCGAACGCTGTGAGAAAACAGGGCAACTCACCCAGAACTACGGCCGTGACCAGAAGCTTCCGCCGGTCAATCCGGTCAGAAAGCCTGCCGTAGAGCACAGAAACCACGCCGCCTAAAATGAAGAATGGAAGGTTCACCAGTCCACCCAGCAAGAACCGATATTCCTTTTCATCCGTTAGACCAAAGGCGGCGGCGATACGCGAAAGATTGGCCGCAGGCAGGTTCTGATCGGCAAAAAGGAAGAAAGCACTTACAAGCATGATCCAGAAGGTGAATTGCATGGAGGCGGGCTGCCCCTTTAAATCCCCCAGACCAATCATTCTAAGGATGGAAAAGCGTTCCCTGGACATAAGCCAGAAGGCAGGCAATAGGTAGGCCTGGGCAAACAAAAAACGGTTGATGTCATGTAAAAAGGCCACTTACTGGAAGTGTGCGCTATCCTGTAACCACGCCTCCCGAGCCCCCGGAATGGATGAAAGTGCGGCTCAAATTCGATACGCCAGAACAAAGTAAGTCAAGAGAAGTAAAAAACCTGATCGAAGGCAGCAAACTGAAGACGGTTTGCGAAGAAGCTTCCTGTCCGAATCTGGGACATTGCTGGAGTCTGGGCACCGCTACATTTCTGGTTATGGGCGAAGTATGCACCCGGCGTTGCGGATTCTGCGATATTAGCACGGCCAGGCCTTTTGCCCTGGATCCCACAGAGCCAGATCGGCTGGCCAATACCATCCAGGAAATGCAGCTCAAACATGCTGTAATCACCTCGGTGGATCGAGACGATTTAAAGGATTGCGGTAGCTATCATTTCGCACGATGCATTACTGCAACCAGAGAAAAGAATCCGAATACCTCCATTGAAGTATTGATTCCGGATTTCAAAGGGAAGACGGAAAACCTGGAAAGAATCTGGGAAGCCCGACCAGACATTATCAATCATAATGTAGAAACTGTCCCTTCTCTTTTTCCTACAATCTGTCCTCAGTCCAATTATCCGGTCTCTCTGGATGTCCTGAGAGAAAGTGCAGAGAAAGGATTTTTGACCAAGAGCGGAATCATTCTGGGACTGGGAGAGACGGTGGAAGAAGTAAAACAGGTTCTCAGAGATCTACGCGAGAATCAGACCCACCTGGTGACCATCGGGCAATATATGCAGCCAACCAGGGAGCACGCTCCTCTGGTAGAGTATGCGCCTGTATCCAGATTCCAGGAACTAAAGGATTACGCCTATGAACTGGGCTTTCTTTATGTGGAATCCGGGCCCCTGGTCCGATCTTCATATCATGCAGGAGATGCCCTGGAAGCTATTCTGAAGCAGCATGGCCGGTCACCCGTTTCCGGCTGAATCTGGATTCCAGAAAAGCATTGAAAAAATCCTGTAGCTGAATTGTTATTCTATAGAAGGGATCGTCCTATGTCAGGTATAGTGGCCGATGCAGGACAGGAGACAGAATCATGAGAATTTCCACCGTCATACTCGTTAGCCTGATCATGGCTCTTTTTACAGGTGTTGCCTGCTCTGATTCAGACGAAGGCACGGACTGGGCCACCACTATTACAACTCTTGGCAATTTCACGGACAACGGCGATGGTACCGTTACGCAGGGAAACCTGATATGGATGAAATGTGCTCAGGGCCAGGTATGGGATTCTGCCGTCAATGCCTGCAGTGGTACCGGTTCCGGAACTACCTATGGAGCCGTAAGTCTGAGCTATTGCGAAACCGCCACCCTGGATGCAGGTGGCACATGTACCAACGCAGCCACTCTTGAATCCGATTCCGGACCCGCTTACTCTTCCTGCAATAACCTCACTTTCGCAGGCTTTTCCGATTGGAGATTACCTACTAAATATGAACTGGATCTGGTGGCAGAAGGATTCGATCGTGAAACCTTCCTCTATGTTTTCCCTCAGACTCCGGATGATAAATATTTCTGGTCCGGCACGCAGGTAGAAGACGACACCGGAACTGCCTATACCGTTAGCTTCGCCAAAAACACCTTTGGCTATCTGCAAAGCAGTAGCAAGAGTTCCGTAAAATACGTACGCTGTGTGCGATGACTATTCCCGACCAGCGGGCCATCTCTCTTATTCTATTTCAGTATCTTTCCCTGCAGCTTTCCCAGCTGGAGGATCTGGATGAGTCTTCCGCGCGAACCTTGATTTTCAAAGGACTCTCCCTGGTTCCTGGACTGGATATCGATTCGGCTGAAGCCGATGCAGACATTGTTCATTTACGATTTGACCAGGATCCGGACCAGAAAGAAATTCCCTTTTCCATGAGGGATGCCATTGACTCCCTGATGGTGCTCTGGAGAGATTACAGTAGACTGTAATCCGGTCAAAAACGGGGGCCTCCCTTGAAGCTTGCACTGAAAAAGAAAACCCTGACCTATATAACAATCCTGGTTTCTCTGCTGGTCACCGCCGGAATCTGGATTGGTATCTCGATAACCCGGGATCTACCCTCGGCCACTCCTGGCCCGGCAGCAGAACGCAAAACCGCTCTGGTGGAGGAATTCACCGGGCTAAAAGCCTGGAAAGAGACAGATGCCATTTCCTTTCGTTTTAACCCGGCTCATCGCAAGCATCTATTCGACCGAAACCGACGGCTGGTGCGAGTTCAATTCCTGAACAACGAATCATCGGATGAAAAGTCTGCCAGTCCCAATCCGGACGGCCATGAAGGCAAGGCTTCCGAATCTGAAACAGTGCAATCCAACGGCGAAGTGACTGTACTGCTGCAGCTGGATTCAAAAAAGGGCCTGGTATTCGAAAACGAAAAAGAGCTCTCCGGCTCTGATAAAAGTGCCTGGCTGCAAAAAGCCTACGAAGCCCATATCAACGATCTGTTCTGGTTAAATCCATTTTCTGCTCTAAGGGCGCCGGGTGCTGTAAGACGACTGACCCATGATCAAGGACTTTTGATTACTTACGAAACCGGAGGAGTCACTCCAGGAGACTCCTATTTAATCTATACCGATGCCCGGGGAAAGCCTGAGAGATGGCTGCTCTGGACTCAGGCCATCCCTGCACGGGGAATCGAATTTACATTTGAAGACTGGAAGGAATTCGAAAATGGACTGAGAATCAGCCGGAAGCGAGCCAGCTTCCTTCGAAACGTAGAACTGGATGAAATTGAGATCTACCCGGATTTTCCAGGTCAGAGGCCAGATCCGTTTGCTCCACTGCTGGAAAGAATTGCAAAGGAAGAGGCCCGGTAGGTCGAGGATTAAGTATGCTGGATATTCTGGTCTGGGTCATACTATTTTCCATCTTTGCCGGCATTGTACTGGTGGTGCATTACTGGTATGAGCTATTTCGCCGCAAGGATCGTTATGGGCGAGAAGAGATCCTGAACATTCCTCAGATTATTCAGGATCAGTTAATGCACCTCACGGATGGAAAAGATCGACTGCTTCAATTCGCTGGCATTGGAGTGGGCATCGCCCTGGGCTGGTGTCTTACCTGGGTAGGGGGATTCTTTTCTCCTGATGTA
>JBHIXQ010000021.1:12948-13210 GCA_041984705.1 Leptonemataceae bacterium
CTTCATTTCGCGATCTGGCCCGGGACTCCGGAGGTTCTTCCGGGGTATTGATGCGATTGCTGAATACCGAAATCGGTCTGTTTTTTGGACTTACTACGACCCTGGCAGCCATCAACCTCACCTCCTGGGGCGTTCATCATCAAACCAGCTTTCTTTTCTCACTTATCAATGCAGTGATCTGTATGCTTTATGCCGGTTATCGTCTGGACCAGAAGCAACAGGCTCTGGAAGATGAAGGCCTGGATTCCACATACGATGACTA
>JBHIXQ010000022.1:0-13180 GCA_041984705.1 Leptonemataceae bacterium
AATGGAATTTCTTCGGTGATGGAATCCCTGCTCTGCAAAAGGCTCATGCAAATCGCAGGTGCCATTGTGCGAACCAACTATTTTGAATTCTTACCAGAAATCAGCTTCAAGATTCGCAGTCAGGAGCTGACAGACCTGGCCTCGCCGGTGCCACTATTTGAAATTTTCGTATACTGCTCCGACTTTGAAGCTGTACATCTTCGCGGGGCCGCCATTGCGCGGGGTGGCATTCGCTGGTCCGACCGTCCGGATGACTTTCGCACAGAAATCCATGGGCTGATGAAAGCTCAGATGGTAAAAAATACCATTATCGTTCCCAGTGGGAGCAAAGGTGGTTTCTGTATCAAAGGAGAGCGTTCCACGGATCCGGCTTTTGCCCTGGAATGCTATCAACGATTTATTTCTGCGATGCTCTACCTTACAGATAATCGTAGCGCCACCGGCAAGGCAAAGCGGCCGCCGGTGGTCTGCATGGATAATGCGGACCCTTACCTGGTGGTGGCTGCGGATAAGGGAACGGCCAGGTTCAGCGATTATGCAAACGAAGTCTCTCTAAAGGCGGGCTTCTGGCTGGGCGATGCATTCGCCTCCGGAGGTAAACATGGCTATGATCACAAGAAACAGGGAATTACAGCCCGTGGAGCCTGGCAGTCTGTTAAAAGGCATTTCCATGAAATGGGCCAGGATCCGGAAAACGATGCTATCAAAGTTGTGGGCATCGGGGACATGGCCGGGGATGTATTTGGAAACGGAATGCTTCTTTCGAAAAGCATGCACCTGGTAGCAGCCTTCAACCATAAACATATCTTTCTGGATCCCAATCCGCAGTCCGACTCCTGGAAGGAACGAAAGAGATTGTTCGATAATGTTCTGGGCTGGGATGGCTACAATGAATCCCTGATTTCAAAAGGCGGCGGAGTATTTGCTCGAAGTAGCGCTCGTATCGCAGTCAGCGAAGAGATCCGAAACGTTCTGGGCCTCACAGCTGTGGAACTTTCCGGCGAAGAACTGATTCGGGCCATTTTACGTGCTCCGGTGGACCTGCTCTGGAACGGAGGAATTGGAACCTACGTAAAGGCCTCCACGGAAAGCGATTCCGATGCCATGGACCCGGCCAATGACCGTGTCAGGATCAATGGCAATGAGATTCGATCCCGGGTGGTGGGCGAAGGAGGCAATCTGGGATTCACTCAAAAAGGGAGGATTGAAGCGGCCTCGGGCGGTACTCGGCTGAACACCGATGCTATCGATAATTCCGGTGGAGTGGACATGTCCGACCATGAGGTAAATCTGAAAATCCTTCTGGAGCGCCTGCTTCGTACCGGACAGATAACGGACTTCGCCCAGAGGAACCAGTGGATTGAAAAACTGGAGCCCCGCATGGTAGAACTGGTGCTGGACAATAATCGTTCCGGCAATCTATGCCTATCCCTGGATCAAAAGCGGCTGCAGCAAAACGTAGATAGCTTTCTGGCAGCTTTTCGCTGGCTGGAATCCTGCGGCCATAAGCTGGATGGTTTGAGCGCTGATGATCTTCATCTAAGCGATCATCCTGCCCGCTATTTCGTCAGGCCGGTTCTCTGTTCTATGCTGGGACATGCAAGGCTGGAACTGAAGAACGAAATCCTGGATTCTGGAGGTTTCAATCAGCCGGAGCTAGAGCGATTCCTGCTCGAGTACTTTCCTGCGGATCTGGTAGAAGAGTTTCCTGAAGAAGTGCGAGCTCATCCGCTAAGAAAAGAAATCATTGTTACCCAGGTATTGAACCATTGCGTAAACTTTGGAGGAATCACCTTTTTCTGGAGCACCATGCAAAAAACCGGAGCATCGGCTGCGCAAATCGCTTTGAACCGACTGGCTGTTGAAGCCTTTATTCGTGCCCCGGAACTTAGAGAAGAAAACCACGTCAATGCGGCGGCGGAGATGCAGCATCTGCTTTCTATCGAGGAACAGGTGGAGTCCATGACTGCCATGCTTCTAATGCACAGTCGGGCGGCCCTGGAGGTGCTGGGCGCTTCTACTCAGGATCGTCAGAATTTTGCGGCAATTCTTGAGTTTCTGGAAGTGCATTTCACAGAAGGCGGCCAGAAAAGTGGAGCCGAATGTATGGACCGTGCCTTCTGGCTTTTTCTGCAACTGGAACAGCCGGCCGAGCCCGCCACACTGCAGAAGTACGTAACCATAATCCAGTCCGATGCGATGCAAACCGCGGATCGATACCTGAAAGCACCGGTCAGTCCCTATAAGGCAGAGATGAGATTCTATAGAAGGATCCGTGAAAAAAGGGACCGAATTGTAAAGGAAATGCTGCTGGATCGATTACCCATAGAGCGGCTCAGTCGCCTGCGAAACATGACAGATGGCGACGATACTCAGAAAGCCCTGGCTATCTACGAAGGACTGGAAGCTGTGCTTTCCAGGGGGCCGGCATAGCGCAACCAGAAGAAGGTCTCCTGGTTTCCTTTGCGACCACTCAGCCCGGACGGAATGCGTCCCAGGGTTTCCAGTCCCAGAGATTCCAGAAAGGACTGGAACTCCTCTTCAATAGAGGCGCGAATCTCTGAATCTTTGATCACTCCTGATTCCGTTTGATCGGATGCTTCGAATTGGTGTTTTAGCAGGAACAGTCCCTGGAATTCCCTCTTCAGTTCGGTGCGAAAGAAATTCACCAGGTTTTCCAGAACATTGCGAAGAGAAAGGAAAGACACATCGCAAACAATAAAAATGGATTGGGCTTTTTGAAGAGATGAGCCAAACCAGGAGCTCTGGATATTTCGAATATTGTGCCTTTCCAGTACTGTTACTTCAGGCCTTTTCCTCAGTTCAAAATCAAAAATCCCATAGGCAACATCTATGGCAAAGATTTGCGCAACACCATGCTCCAGCAACGCCTTGCTGAATCCTCCGTGGGAAGCTCCTATGTCCAGGCATACCGCTCCTTCCAGGGTTTTTCCCTGCCCGGCCACAGCATCCAGAGCCGGTGCAATCTTGGCAGTTCCGCGATTGCGAAAACCGGGAGGCCGACGAAATTCAATGGAATCACGATCCGGACGAATGGGAAAGCCTGCATGATGAACCTTATTTCCGTTAACCGATACGAAGCCCTGAAGCAGATAACTTCGAGCGATGGGCAGTTCCAGATCAAACTGCTGACATAGCCATTCATCCAGGCGAATGGCCGAAGACATCAGTTCTTCCTGTCGATCAGATATTCGATAACGGATCGCAAAAGGGGTACCGGGTTCTGTCTTACTCCATGCGCCACCGGCAGATGGTCCAGACGCTCTTCCAGTCTTTCGCGCTCCTTAGAAATGCGATTCCTGGCTTCCTCAACTCCCAGAAGGGAAACCAGAGTTAGCTTTCCGCTTTTCCGATCCTTTCCAGCAGTCTTTCCCAGGGTGGTCGAATCCTGGGTTTCATCCAGTATATCGTCCACCATCTGAAACAGAAGTCCCAGATTGCGACCAAACTCAGCATAGCTTCTATGGTTGGGCAGTCCCTGAAGCACCGCTCCCATAGAAACCGCTGCTTCAATCATGGCTGCCGTTTTTTCCAGATGAATGGTTTCCAGAAGCTGCATCTTCTCATCGTCGGTGTGGGGCTCAAAGAAAGTTTTTCGTTCTGCCAGAAAGCTTCCTTTCTCTGCGCTTAAATCCAGATACTGACCGGAAACCATGCGAAGCGCGCATCGACTCAGGATCTGACTGTTTTGAGAACTGGTAGCATCCCGGTCCTGATTGGTAAGATAGAATGCCAGTGTATTCAGAGCATCTCCCGCCAGGATAGCGGCCCACTCGGTAAACTGTTTGTGATTGGAAGGTCTGCCCCTGCGAAGATCATCGTCATCCATGCTGGGCAGATCATCATGAATCAAAGAATAGCAATGGATGCATTCCAGAGCAGCCGCATGGGCAAACAGTCGCTTTTCATCTGGATTCAGATGGAACGGATCAAAGTTTTCCGAAGGACGATAGCCTGCTGAAATCAGGCAAAGTACAGGTCGAATCCGTTTGCCCCCTGCAAGGAGGCTGTAAAGTGCAGGTTCTGTTAATTCCGGAGGGCCCAGAGATTGGATCAACCTTCTCAGCGGCCCTTCGAAATAGGCATCTATTGCCTGAATGTATGGTTCCAGGAAAGAACTATCCAATCAACTCCCCGTCCTTAAAGAAGAAGGCCACTTCATTCTGGGCATTTTCCGCAGAGTCGGAGCCATGCACTGCGTTGGCTTCTTTGCTTTCTGCATACAGAGCACGGATGGTGTTGGCCGCGGCTTCTTTCGGATCCGTGGCACCGATCAGATCACGCCATTTTTGCACAGCCTCAGGCGCTTCCAGCGCTGCAACAACTACAGGACCGGAAATCATATAATTGCACAGATCATCGTAAAAAGGCCTTTCTTTATGTACCTCATAGAATTTTTGTGCGTCAGATTTAGAGAGCTGAAGTAGCTTCATTCCAAGGATTTTGAATCCTTCTTCCTCGATACGAGTTACAATATGTCCAATATGCTTGTTTTTTACCGCATCTGGCTTGAGAATAATCAGTGTTTTTTCCATCGAGGTCCAAAAGCTACGGCTGCCCTCTCCGTCAACGGAATTCCAGTCGGAGCCCGGGCCCATTGCACACAGCCCTGGACGAAAACCGGGTGTCGATACAGACGCAGCGGCGCGCTGGTCACAGCATAGGTCGGGATCTTCGGTATTTCAGCGCGGCCAGAAAAATGAGAGAGTGATTGAAGCTACAAATTGTTCTAACGCTTGCCAGAACTCAATGCATAGGATGAATAGGAAAGAGGGATGAAAGTAACCGATACAGGAATATTATTTGAGGACCTGGGACGCCTGAATGGATTCTACCTGGAACTGAGATTGCAGGGAGTGCTCAAGTTTTCCGAGCCAGTGCTGGACAATACCGGCAATATACTCATCAAGGAAGATGTATTCGTAAAGGAATCCTTTTTTGATAAACTCAAGGAAATGTCTGGCTCCTTCAAGCCTCACTTTCACGTTACTCTTACCGCTGAACTGATTGCAAAGATTTCAGAATTCCTGGTCCGAAAGGTAGGAGATCTGAGCAACGCTGGCCCGGGTCATTTTCTCACCAGACTTCTGGACCTTCCCCATCATCGTCCGGATGCATACATGCGCAGTGCCTTTCGTAATCAGAGTATCGCGCTTTCTGCGTATAGAATCTACAGAGACGATGATGATTTCTTTACTCATCTCTGCGAACTTGGACTTCTAAATATGGCCATCATCATGCAGAAGTATTTACGGGTTAGAGGAATCCATAAGAATGCCTTTCTTGCTGGATTCCTTTCTGATCTACCCCTGGCCGGACAGAGTAGCTGGAAGGAGCCATCGGCAGACATTCACCAGGTAAGATCCAGAGCTGCGAAAGCAGCGGATATGGCAGACCGACTTAAAGTGGCCCCGGAAGTCAGCGCCTCCATTGCAGAGTTTCCCCAGGGGTTTCCCATTCCGGAATTTCCCCGAAACAGCATTCCCGATGGAGAATCCACAGATTTCTCCGCAGAGCATCTGGAAAACCTCACCACCTCACCAGGCGAGGAGGACGCGGCTAACAATCAGGTTATGAATGAACAGGCTCGGGAGATTCTGGGCGAAAGCCTGCGTATTGCCCATTTCATTCTGGAGACAAAGAAGCGCATCGAAGATAGCGATTATTTCGCAGAGGAGATGGTATATCGAATCAGCTACAATGCCGGCAAAGGTGTATTTCATGACGACCTCATTCGTCCAATAGTGCGAAAGTTCCAGGAGTTTGAACTGGAAGCCAGAAAGATGCGACGACTGGCCGAGATAGAAAACAAATGTATTCATCCTTCCAGCGCCTGGGCCTATCCCAAACCCAGGGCCGCGCAAATTCTATGTCAGAACCATGTCCAGAGCTGTCCCAAGATGATTCGCGGCTGGGACATTCATGTTATCTCCCCGCAACAGGCCTTTGGATGGCTGGGAGCTGACCTGGCGGCCGGAGAATACGCCAAATGCGAACTGGAATTGATGCTTCAGAAGGATCCAATTCTAAACAGCGACGGAGACGGTAAAAAATCGAAAAGACCTGGTTCATCGAACGAGGCAAATAGCCCGGATAATCCGGAGGCCCAGGAATCCGCTGCACCGGAAGCGGAATAGAGAACGGCCGCTCGAAACGCGGCAAAGATAAGAATCAAGATCAATGCTGGGGTGGCCAGCTTCAGGGCTCCAGGCTCTAACTTTTCATAGAGCCGGGTAAGCCCTTTTGAAAAGAGCGTTCCCGTTACCAGAATACAGACAAGAAGAGTGATCATTCCCAGCGGATGATATTGCAGTGAATGAATTAGATCCCCGTGCATAAGAAAATGCACCGAACGTGTCATTCCACAGCCGGGACAGGGAAGACCGGTGAGTGAATAGAAAATGCAAAATGAAATTCCTATGTTTTGAGCCCCGTAAGCGAGTAGCAAAAATGCAGGAGCCAGAAAGCGAAGCACCTGGAGTCTGGTGTTGCCCGTAGCCGGCGGCCTGAAGCGTTCAAGCCAGCGTAGAAGGGTCTTTTTCGCGCCTGAAGTGAGACCGAACCCTGGCTTTTTGTCGAATCGGGCGCCCTCCGCTGAAACCCTGCCGTTGGGAGTCGAGAATGGATTCTGAGTACCTGCATCCCCCCGCGAATTTTCGGTCCTCGTAAAAGGATGCTCCGATTCCCGGGACCGGGCGGCGCCGCCCGGGAGTTCACTGTTGGATGGCTTGGACATCTTCTCCGGGTCAGCGGATCCGACTTACAATCGAGGGATCGCTGTATTCCAGAGATAGCTGATGATACTTTTCGGCGGTTTTCAAGATCATTTCTCTTTCCTGATCTGTTATTTCACGCACCGGTTTGGCCGGCGAGCCCATAAAAAGCATGCCGGATGGAATCTTCTTTCCTGGAGTAAGCATGGAGCCAGCCGCAAGAAATCCAAAAGGCTCTATCTCACAGCCATCCATTACTGTGGCTCCAATCCCTACGAATGCATGATCATGCAGGAAAGCTCCATGAATCGTAACATTATGCCCCAGAGTGCAGTGATTTCCGATTACAGTAGGAAATTTGCCACCTGTGACGTGAATCATGCACATATCCTGGATATTGGTGCGTTCCCCGATGCGAATATGATGCACATCTCCTCGAATGGTAGAACCCCACCATACTGAAGATCCGTTTCCGATTCTTACATCTCCAATGACCCGGGCATCTTCTGCAATATAGCATGGATCTCCCAGTTCTGGAGTTTTGTCTTTATACTTATAGATTGCCATAGTCTCTCTCTGCTTTTTTGCGAGAATCAGATACGCTCATTCTCACTTCCGGCAAAACCAGCCCGGGCCCTTTCTCCGATGTGGAAAACCTTCCTGGATTTTCCCCGACAAAGGGCCGGACTCTAAACATTAAAACGAAAATAGCAGATGTCGCCATCCTGAACTATATATTCTTTTCCTTCCAGTCGCATCTTTCCGGCTTCTTTGGCCGCATTCATGGAGCCGAATTTCTCCAGGTCTTCATAGGAAGTCACCTCTGCGCGAATGAAGCCTTTTTCAATATCTGAATGAATCTCGCCGGCCGCCTCAGGTGCAGTACTTCCGTTACGAGTGGTCCATGCACGCACCTCTTGCTCACCGGCGGTAAAGAACGTAATCAATCCCAGCAGCGAATAGGAAGCACGAATCATACGATTCAGCCCTGGTTCTGCCATTCCCAGGCTTTCCAGGTATTCCTTCTGTTCCTCGTCGCTCAGTCCGCCCAGTTCCTCTTCGATCTTTCCACATAGACGAACGGTAGCCGCATTCTCTCCAGCCGCATACTCCTCTACAGCTTTTGTCCATTCATTGCCTGTGGACAGGGCCTCTTCGTCTGTATTCATTACATAGAGTACCGGACGAATAGTGAGCAGATAGAATTCGGCTGCAATCTTACGCGCATCTGCATCCAGCTCCACAGATCTGGCCGGCTTTTCGGCTTCCAGGGCTGCCATGATCTTTTGGCCCACATCGGCTCGTTTTGTGGCATCCTTGTCTCCGGATTTGGCTTTCTTTTGAAGCTTATCCAGTTGTTTCTCCAGGGATTCCATATCTGCCAGAATCAATTCCAGATCAATGATCTTGATGTCTTCGATAGGATGCACCCGGCCCCGGACATGCACAATGTCATCATCATCAAAGCATCGTACTACGTGGCAGATTGCATGGGTTTCGCGAATATGGGACAGGAACTTGTTTCCCAGGCCCTCTCCTTTATGGGCGCCCTCCACCAGTCCGGCAATGTCTACAAATTCCATACTGGCAGGAACCTTCTGTTTGGGCTTTACCAGCTCGGTAATCTTTTCCAGCCGCTGATCTGGAACATCCACCCGGCCTACATTTGGCTCGATGGTACAGAAAGGGTAATTGGCTGACTGAGCTCCAGCCTTTGTGATAGCATTAAAGATAGTGGACTTCCCCACATTGGGGAGCCCAACGATACCGCAACGAAGGGACATGTTGCCAGTTCCTGTAACCGAATCGCCAGTTCAACTGAATTAAAGATCGATGGAAGGAAAGGGTGTGTGCTCCCTGGCCCGGAGAATGGGCAGGCGAGACCAGGAAAACGGACCCACAGAAAGGATTGCCCCGTGGCCAAAATATTGGTTGGTTTGAAAATAGCAGCGACCAGATAGGGCACTGCCCGGAATCAATACGAAGGAACTGAAATGAAAAAACGAGTACTGGATGTTGGACAATGCAATCCCGATCATATGGCCCTCCGTGGATTAATTGAATCCTTTGGCGCTGAAATGGATCGAGTGGCCCTACCCTCCCAGGCTATGGAGCTTCTGGAAAAAGAATCCTATGATCTTGTTCTGGTAAATCGCAAAATCGACCAGGACTACAGCGATGGCACTGAGCTCATCCGCATGATGAAAGCCAATGATAAAACCAGCTCCATTCCCGTGATGCTGGTCTCCAATCTTCCGGACGCCCAGAAGGAAGCGGTATCCCTGGGAGCGGAAAAAGGATTTGGTAAAGACTATCTCCGGGCCCGAAACACCCTGGAATTGCTCCAGCCCTATCTGGGCCAGCCCGTGCACAGTTAAGAGCAGCTACGGGTCCACCCTTTGAATCGGCCCGAAGAGGCTCCGAATAAAAAGGGGATTCAGAATCACGGACTTCTACTGTCCAACGGCGGAGAGACCGGGTCAAACCGGGATTCCTGGATCAGAGAACGGTACCGGCACCATCTGCGTAAGCGTCCATCCCGGGCCTATCTGCGGAGGCCGGTCAGGATGGCGGGCGATTCTTGATGAAATCCATGACCAGATAAGTCAGAAGCAAGGCCAGTCCCACAATGTCCGCCACAACGATTTTTCGAACGGGAGCACCAAACGGCGCTTCAAGAAAGGCCAGGACCAGAAAACTGGCCATACTCAGGCCCAGAAGCAACGCGGCCATGGATCTGATTTCGGGCTTGAATGCTGCCAGGACCGAAATCAAACTTAGAAGACCAAATAACACGGCCCGGTGACGCATTAGAATACTCAGGTCCCCCTGGGCCTGGATGCCATATAAGTCCCGGAGTCTCTCCCCGCCCAGGACGCCGCTCAAAGGCAGAATATGGATCAGGGCCAGCACTGCAAAGATTAGCATTGAAAGTATTTTCATAGCGGAAGTATATGCTACCCTGGGGGATCAATCTTGGAAGATTGTGCTGCGGATTTCATTTCCAGAGTATTTATCTGGCAGGGACGAACCCTATATCTGGGTCCGCTACCCGATCATCCACTTCACCGACAGATGGCAACATCCCTGTGCATGGGACTCTCTGGCCCCGTCCGTATTGAAAGGGATCAGGGAATCGAGAGCGGACTCATTCATCTCATACGGACCGGGCAAAGGCACCGGTTGATCACAGGCCATACCCCGGTGGCCATCCTGTTTTTTGATCCCCATTCATTGATGGCTAGAAGCATTTCGCAAAGCGAGCTGGACAGTATCTACGAAACATTCCGTAGCGGAGTTCAGATGTTACTGCAGGTGCAAGAGGACCGGGTCTTATCAGTGCTTAGCGAAATTCCCGTTAGTGATAGCGTTGCTGCGAATCATGCCAAACATTCTGTCCCGAATGGGCTTTATCGTGATCCCAGGATCGCAACCATTATCAGAACCGTTGTCACAGAGCCTGGCAGGTATTCCCGAGAAGAACTGGCAAACCTGGTGGGGATTTCAGGTTCCCGTCTGTCCCATATTTTCACGGATCAGGTCGGAGTCTCCCTGCGTTTGCTGAGGAGCTGGTTTCGACTGAAGCTGGCAGCCATCCACCTGAGTAAGGGCGCTTCCATGGTTGAATCAGCCCTGGAAGCAGGATTCTACGATCAATCGCACTTTACCAATGAGTTTAAAAGAATGTTTGGACTGTCTCCAGGTAGTCTCTTCCGATCCACAGCAAACATTCAATGGTGGATCCAGGATGAGAAATCCACTCAGTCCGTTCTAGCGGCGAGGTAGATGGAAATTCCCACCGCCCGGCGTCCTATGCGCACAATAGAAAAGATTCTTTGAATTGTGCCCCTGGAGCCATTGGCCGCTCCGGAGTGCCGGGGAAATCGGTTTACGGACTATGGGCATGGACAATCCTGTGCCCATGAAGGTGAAGTTCTGGGGAGTTCGAGGTTCCATTGCCACTCCAGTGAAAGGCCATACCTTTCGCGATAAACTCAAACGCATCCTTACCTATGCCACCCCTTCGGATGTCATCGATGAACCATCTGTAGATCGCTTCATTGATTCTCTGCCCTTTTCGCTCAGTCATACCTATGGCGGTAATACTACCTGCCTGGAGATTCGCACGAAGAACAATGACCTGGTTATTGTAGATGCAGGCACCGGACTTCGAGAACTGGGAGTCAAGCTTCTGGACGAAGGCTATCTGGAAGGCCGGGGATCCGCCACCTTTCTATTTACTCATACGCACTGGGACCATATCCAGGGCCTGCCTTTCTTTATTCCTTTTTTTATTGAGGGAAATGAGTTTCACATCCATGCAATTAGCGATGAAATAGAACAGAGACTACGGTACCAGCACAATGAAAGACACTTTCCAGTGGCTTTCGACGGCATGGATGCCACCAAGAAATTCTATCAGCATAAGGAAGGGGAAACCTGGCCTCTGTATGGCCTGAACATTAGCACCAAGGGAATGAAACATCCCGGAGGCTCCTATTCCTATCGCCTGGAAGAAGACGGTCGAGTCCTGATATTTGGAAGCGATGCGGAGTTTCGCTCCGATGATATGGACGATGTGGAATCCTATATTGAGTATTTCAAAGGGGCAGACGTGCTGATTTTTGATACCCAGTACACCTTCGAAGAACAGCTCCAGAAAATCGACTGGGGGCACAGCTCAGCTTCCATTGCCACAGACATCGCCATGCGAGCCGGTGTAAAAAAACTCATTCTGTTCCATCATGATCCTTCCTATTCTGACGAAAAACTGGATGAGGTCTTCCTGCGAGCCCTGAGATATAGAGAAATGATGGATGTGGATAACACATCCGAACTGGAAATCAAGATAGCCTATGAGGGGCTGGAGCTGGAAGTCTAGGAGTACTTATGAAAAGTAGACCCAATGGAATTCCATCCAGAGAACAGATTGATTCAGGTTCCGGGAGGACCGCTACCGGCAGGGCTTTGCGGGCATCAGCTATCCTGGCCTCGATGATTCTATTTTTTGCATCAGTTGGCTGCGGTACACGGAAGGAACAGAGCTCACCGGATTACTGCGCCCGGTTGAAGCAATGCTTTGAGCAGTGCAATCACAGGTATCCACCTCAGCATGGAAGCAACGAAATAGAGGTCTGTCTCAATAGCTGTATCCAGGATCATGGAAACCCGGAAAGCTGCCCCGATTTGAACGAAAGCCCCTGAAGGCCCCAAACGGCCGGACGAAACTAAGTTGTCTAAAATATGCATTGCCTTGAGCGATTGTAGGCATTTCGCATTGCCCTTCGCTTTTCTAGAACAGCAAGGCCAGAAGAGCAATACTCAGTCCCACTGAGATGGCCAGAATTCCCACTGCGAAGATAACGTAGTTTAGCGTGGCCCTGCCATGCAGCAGTACCAGATCGGAAGGGCTTTCGGGATTCATGCGAGCCGGTACAATCTCGGGAAATCTGGCCATCCATCTTTCGATAGTCCGGGCATCCGAGATGGGCGATTCAGGAAAGATGGCGGATGAAACAGTTCCACCTTCTATTTGCTCAAATGTCATTTTGGCTTCTTTGCGAAAACCCGGAGGTCCGCCCCCCGGTCGACGGGTCCCTACTACATCCCGGCTGAGAATACGGACCGATACCTCCGGCCACTGTAGTAACTGTTTTCTTCGGCTCAGTTGTTTTCCGGCAGCCATTAGAGCTCCTATTCCCACAATTAAAAATAATGCCGCTATCGCAAAGATCATGATTCTACTTCATCCTTATTATATGTGAATTCTCGGATAACCTGTCCAGCCACTGCTCCGTCACTTTTTGACAGAAGGACCTCCGGGCCTGTTTCATTGACTTACAGGCCCGATTCTTTTTGGGTATTGGCAGCAATTTTTCTTGCCCGGTCCAGAAAAACCGGGGCTCTTGCAAAGCATGACAGCCATTGGAACTCCACTATCGGCATCGGCCACCAGAGTATTGTTTTGCGGAGCTGGCGAGCTTGCCAAGGAAGTAATCATAGAACTGCAGAGACTGGGAGTGGAGGTAATAGCCGTGGACCGCTATGCCGGCGCACCTGGAATGCAGGTGGCTCATAGAAGCCACGTAATAGACATGCTGGATGGTTTCGCATTGCGAAACGTTATCGAGAAGGAGAAACCGCACTACATAGTTCCTGAAATAGAAGCCATAGCCACCGAAGAACTTCTAAAACTGGAAAGGGAAGGATTTCCAGTGATTCCCACAGCCAGAGCTGTGCGATTGACCATGGATCGAGAAGGCATTCGCAAACTGGCCGCAGAAGAGTTACAGCTACCTACTTCTAAATATAGATTCGCAGAAACCCGAGAACAGTATCGAAAGGCCGTTGAAGAAATAGGTCTGCCTTTTCTTGTTAAACCTGTAATGAGCAGTTCAGGTAAAGGCCAGAGCCTGGTTCGGCAGTCCGACGGACCGGATGCCATA
>JBHIXQ010000023.1:0-5021 GCA_041984705.1 Leptonemataceae bacterium
TCTACTCTGTTACAGATCATCAATCAACGCTGCCTGGACCAGGCTGTGGATGTGGTCTATGGCGACCAGCATCCCGATGATGCTCCTTTGAGCGAGGGTCAGATTCAGAGCTTTCGCTGGCTTGAGTGGATGGATCGTTTTCAACCAGGATCCGTTCTTCTCCTGGATGAGCCTTTTCGGCATCTGGATGTAAATTTTCGCATCAAGGCTCTGACTTTTCTCAGGCAAGTTCCTGGCTTTAAACTGATCGTGAGCCATGATCTGGATTTTCTTTACCAGGTAGATGAGAAACTCCATTTGCAGAATGGGGTACTAACTTCCTATGGAGGAAACTACGATACCTATATCCTGCAGCGGCAGAATCAGTCTGCTGCAAGGGAGCGAAAGATCACCAGCCTTGATGCTACGATTCGCAGGGCAGAAAAAAGCAGCCGTGAAATCCTGAATCGCCAGGCGCATCGAACCCGGAAAGCCCGGAAGGATAACCTTACACAGAACATCCCCAGGTCTCTAATCAATAAACAGAAAAATCGGGCCCAGAAAACGGAAGCCCGATTGGATAAGCAAAGCAAGAGAAAAGAAAAGGAGAATGCGCACAGCCGGGAGCAGGCCCGTCTAGAACTGCTTACCCTGGGAAGAAGCAAGGATAGCATAGTCTCCATACCGGCTGGCCATTCGCGGAGGGTAGCCCTGGAAATATCTGGATTCGAAGGATTCCAGCCGCATTCGATATCTACGAGTCCGACGAATAATAGCGACTTCGCAGAACACCGATCGACCATGGAGTCGGCAAGGTTCACCGGGCCAGGCCGAAAGGAAACAGCCAGGGAGGTTCCCGGAGTAACCCTGTCCTCGGGTAATGTAAACGTGCACCAGACAACCCAGAGGCCAACAAGAGGAACACTGGAGGTGCCCCGCACCTCGGCGAAAGCGACACCGGGAATGAAAGCGTCCCCTCTTTCATTCCGGCTGCTTCCGGGAGAGAGAATGTGGATTCGAGGCAGTAATGGCTGCGGAAAAACCACCTTTCTGGAAACGATTCTGCAGGGAAGGGTCGGACGGGGTCTAACCGGTCAAAATGACGGCACGGTCCATTTCGGCGGAGGAGTATTCTACTTGCCCCAGAATCTTCCTTTTCGCCAATCCCTCGGTCTGGAGGCCGCATTTGAAGAGCTCTGGGAAATCACTTCCGGCAGTCCGCACCCAACATCCGAAATGCGGTCCCGATGGAGAACCCTGCTGGGCTATTCCGGAATTCGTGGAGATGCGAATCGGCCGCTAGATTCATTTAGCGGAGGAGAAAGGATGCGCATTCTGTTATGCCTGGCAGCACTGTTGGAACCTGCGGTTTTGATTCTGGATGAGCCAGAGCAGAATCTGGATCTGGTTGCCCGCGAAGAGCTACTGCGAACCCTGAATGATTACCGGGGTGCGATCCTCTTTGTAACCCATGATCATGCTTTCGCAGCACATCTGATGCCGGATCTAATACTGGAATTCGACTCCGGGACGATTTCCAACCTGTGATTCTGAGTCATACAGGGGCAGGGTTGGTTCAAGTCTCTCCGGCGCGAATCACCCTGCCATAAGTGGCACCGGGCCGAGCTCTTCCTTTTTCCAGAACCTGGCGGCCATTGATATAAACGGACTCAATGCCTGCCGGTCTACGGTCTGTTTCGCTTCTGGTGTTCAAATCCTGGATATTGGCCCAATCAAAAATAGTGATATCTGCGTAGTATCCCTCTTTGAGGAAGCCTCTATTCGGAAGGTTAAATCGTTTGGCCACAGCTCCGGTCATTTTGGAAACGCAGGATTCCAGGCTCAATAGATCAAAATCCCTGGCAAACTGTAAGAACCGGGGATAACATCCAAAGGAAGCAGGATTCTGCGCTCCCTCTTCATAGACCAGGGCATCGGTCATGTAAAGCGAGGCCGGATGTTTCATTAGCTTTTTGATATTCTCCTGGCTGCTATAGCGATGATTCAGAACCACCGCTCGGCCTTCACTTTTTTCCGTAACATCCAGGAAGTTTTCGAACTGACTGAGCCCTCTGGCATCTGCAATGTCTTTTAGAAACATTCCGTTGTATTTCTTGAGCGATGGATGTTTTGTATTCAGTACCTGCACATTTTCATAACCAAAACCGAGCAATGCGACAATGAGCTCCAGTTCGGCGCGCAGACGAAGCAGAGCCCAGGTATCACTGTAAGCCTCCGGAACTCGGGCCAGGAACCATTCAGGGTATAAAACATTTATGACCGAGAAACCGCAATGATAGGAATAGGTATCAAACATTAGATCCAGTCCTGACTGAATACCTTCATCGATGAGCCCGAGCGCTTCATCGCAGGTATCCCAGGTGGAGGAACCTACAAATATTAGATGGGATAGCTGCATTCGCACACCGGTCTCCCGGGCTATGGATAGCATATCGTCAATGGCAAGCAAGTTATGCGGGCGACCAAAAAACTTCAGGGGATAAGTGCCAGAGATGCTGGAATAGGCCTTCATGTGACTGCTGACGATTCGATCCCGGCGGGCCACCGATTTTGATACCAGCGCAAGCTCTTGGAGAGGCGTAAAGACTCCAGGTTCGTATTGCAGTCCAAAGGATACGCCCAGGGCCCCCTGCTCCATGGCTTCCTCCAGCAGGTAGATCAATTGACGCTCCTTTTTCGCCGGAAGAGGATTCGCATCGAATCCATGAATACTGGTACGCGTGCTACCGTGGCCAGCCATGGCAGCTACATTATGCGTTAACCTGGTCCTGGCAAGATGCTGGAAATACTGATCATAGGTACTCCATGCTTCGGCGGACTTTCCAGCCAGACCTTTCTCCAGCAAGTCTCTGTGTCCACCATCCGGATCGATAGCAGCAATCCCGTGTCCGCAGTTACCTACTATGATTGTAGTAATTCCCTGCTCCGTAAAGGGAAGTTTCAGGTTCTCTCTACCATCCTCGGCGATAATTTGATCCATATGGGAATGAGGATCAATGAATCCGGGAGCCACCACCAGGCCTTGACAATCTATGACCCTGCCCGAGAATTGAATATCGTCCCGAGAAACCATCTCAAGCCGATCGCCGCGAATCATCAGGTCCCCCACGAATCCGGGTTGTCCGCTTCCATCTACAATATAACCGTTCTTTAAGAGAGTGCGATTCGCCGATGCGGTCACAGTACGCTTTCTTCGAGGGTCGGAAGCTTGAAACAGGGAAGGATCAATCTGTTTTCTGGCCGGGATAGAACCCAGCCCATTATCATCGCTTCTTAGAAACCGATAAGACACTCCTGCCGCAGCCATTCCACCCAGGGCCACCAGCAGATTCTTTCGACTAATCAATCCCGCCTTTTGGTTCGCTTCCATAGTCGCTTAGAGAAAGAGATGCTGGAGAAATGTCAACATATCGTGCGAAACAGGACGGATGCAGTTAGAAAAAATATGAATACCTTGCATTTTCGAAGCCAGAGCTACAATGCGACCATGAAGATCGCTTTTTTTAGCACTCGCTCTTACGACAGGCAATTCTTTAATCGCATGAATGCGGATTACGGTTTTGAAATCACCTTCCTGGAGGCACCTCTATCAGCACTCACTGCAAGCCTGGCCCAGGGCTTCGATGCAGTTTGCGTCTTTGTCAACGATCATGTAGATGCAGAGACCATAGCCTCTCTTTCAAGGGAAGGGGTTAAGATCATAGCTCTGCGATGCGCCGGATTCAACAATGTAGATCTAAAAAGTGCCAGCGAATATGGATTAAAAGTGGTTCGGGTTCCAGCCTATTCCCCTCATGCAGTGGCGGAACACGCTGTGGCCTTGCTGCTGACATTGAATCGAAAAACCCACAAAGCCTACAATCGTGTGCGCGAAGGGAACTTCGCCCTGGACGGTCTGGTAGGATTTGATCTTTATGGAAGAACGGTAGGAGTGATTGGCATGGGCCGGATTGGATCGGTGTTTGCGCGCATCATGGAGGGCTTCGGCTGCCGGGTGCTGGCCTACGATCCCATTCAGAAGCAAACCCAATCTCAGGACTCGGCCCACGGTTCCATTGAGTTCTGCGAGCTAGAACAGATCTATGCCCTTTCCGATATCATTTCGCTTCATTGTCCTCTTACGCCCAATAGCAAGCATATGATCAACGAAGAGGTGATCTTGAAACTAAAACCAGGAGTTATTTTGATTAATACAAGCCGCGGTCCCATTATTGATACTCCTGCTGTAATTCGCGGACTTAAACAGGGCATCATCGGAGGTCTGGGAATCGATGTCTACGAACAGGAAGAGGAGCTTTTCTTTGCCGATCACTCCAGCGATGTACTCCTGGATGATGATATCGCTCGTTTGCTGACTTTTCCCAATGTGTTGATAACCGGTCATCAGGCATTCTTTACAGAAAATGCGCTCAAAGAGATTGCCCACGTGACCCTGGAGAACCTGCGGCAATTCACTGCAGGAGAAGCGCTCTCAAATGAGGTTCGGCCCGCCTAGACAGACTCTCATCTTTTATTTTGTCTGAGCCTATGAGCCTATGCATGGATGTGTGCGGTGCCCTGCATCGCCTGCCCATAGGCTCAGCATTCCTGAATTGGATGGTCCAATAAAGACTGGAAGTCTGAACCCGGCAGGTTTTTCTGGATTCTACTGCGATGGTATCTTCAGGCAATGCCGGAAAGCCAGCGTGCGCAGCAATATGGGTCGACCTCAAAAACCAGAAACAAATTCGCCGAATCAAAGTCAGATTTTCTTGATCAGACATGGAAAGCCCGAGTTTCCCTACACCAATGAGCCTGGAAAATGGATCTGGGGCCACGAATTCAATCGTCTCAGCAAACTGTACGACGAATCGTCTTTGAATCACTCCTGGAATCGCAGCCGACTGGAGAATCATGCGCCAGATTTACTGGAGCGAATCAAATCCAGCCGGCCCATCAGTTCGGATATTCGCAGGGCAACTCAGACTGCTTCACTTGTTCTGGGCGAAAACCGAGATGTAGACACGCATGAACTCTTTCGA
>JBHIXQ010000023.1:5031-13004 GCA_041984705.1 Leptonemataceae bacterium
AGTTACCGGCCTACTGGCATCTGATCCTGGCTCGTCTGCTATGGTATGCAGGAAAGCAATCAGATGAACCCAGGTCTGCTGCCAGACACAGAGCAAGCAGGGCTGCAGATTTCCTGGAATCGCACGAAGGATCGGGCTCGGTCTGTTTATTTTCACATGGATTCTTCTTATATTTATTAACTCATGAGTTAATCCATCGTGGCTGGCTCTGTGAGGAAACCAGACCAATGCGATATCTAGAGATTCGATCTTTCTCCAGGCCAGGCTCCGAAGAATTGAGGGCAATATGACACCGAGTCATGTAGCCGCGAATTCTCAACTCGCGACGATGCGAAGAAGATCCCGGGTCGGCCTGCCGAAACCAACGCCGGGGAAAGCTTGAGAAAAGTTCTTGAAGTACACTTCCGGATCACTATGTTGCTGAAAATGCCCTTTAGCCGGGCAAAACGAAATTCAGGATAAAAAATGCAGATTGCTAAAGATAAAGTCGCCAGCATCGACTATAAACTAACAGACGATTCAGGTAGTGTTCTGGACTCATCAGAGGGTCGAGATCCGCTATTTTACCTGCACGGCAATGGAAACCTTATTGCCGGTCTGGAAGAAGCTCTGGAAGGAAAGGGCTCCGGCGAGAATATCCAGGTATCCGTACCTCCGGAAAAAGGTTACGGTCTGCGAAATGATGCCCTGGTTCAGGATGTGCAAAAGAGCATGTTTCAGGGTGTGGATAAAATCGAGTCTGGCATGCAATTTCAGGCACAAACCGAAGCCGGGACTCAGATCTTTACAGTCGTGTCGGTAGAGGGCGAGACCGTGAAAATCGACGGAAATCATCCCCTGGCTGGAGAAACACTTCATTTTGACGTAACTGTGCGAGATGTACGGGATGCCACTGACGAAGAACTGTCCCATGGTCATGTTCACGGTCCTGGCGGACATCAACATTAATTCAGGCAAACAGGGAGACAATGGACGTTCCGGAAGAACTGGAGATTACATTAATCCATGAGGACAACGGCAGCGCATACAAAGTGCTGCCTGTTGTTTCTACATATCTGTCCGACTCATTCGTATCGCGATTCATGCAAATCGTCAATGAGGCGGATATTCTTCGCTTACTGGAAGATGCCGGTATTTCCATTCAGGGCAAATACACGGAAAAAGATGCCAGAAACTTTCTATCGCAATCCGTCGATGAATGGATCCACAATCGCTCACGGACGTTTATGATTACTCGTGACAATGCTCCTGTGGGTTGCTTCGCTTTCAAATCATGCAAGGATGATGCAGAGATAGGCTACTGGATTGGAGGAAAGCATAGAGGCCTGGGAACTGAATTGCTTGCCGCCATGCTCAAGATGGCCCCGGACCTGGGTTATACTCAATTACAGGCTGTTACCAGAGAAGATTACACTGCCTCCAGAAAGATCCTGGCGCGAAATGGATTTATGGAAGTGGATCGATTCAAAAAGCACGGACGAAAATATCTTCAGCACCGTTGGCTCCGCCCGGCCGAACTGCCGGAGGACGCAGAATCAGGGAAATTTCAGAAAATCAAGAAGCTATCAAGGCACCTGCAACGCATTCGATGATGGACCGGTAGATTCCGGATCCAGCAATCCTCGAAAATATACGGCGCGAATAGCCACAAAGTTGCCCGAAGTCAGCAGGATGGGAACCACACATAGTGCGGTGGATTCTGATGCGATGGAATCGGTGCGAACTTCGATAGTATAAACAGTTCCCAGCACCGGAGTCTGCAGTAGCGTTCCGCAGTCGATTCCAGTGGTAGCATCCGCCGTGCGCACTGCATCCTCGGTGCTGCCCTGAAACAGTCGGTACCCTTGAAAGCCGGGTTCGTAATTCTGAGCAGCAACTCGAATCTTATGGCCATTTCCATAGGTCTGTATGGCCTGAATGTTCGAGGAGGTGCTGCCATCCGGACTCAGCCCCAGAAGCACCGGGGTAGATGGCGGATACGGATCGCTGGAATAATTCGTGCATTGAACAGTGCCACTCACCATCACTGCCGCTACCAGAACCCATAGAAGGCGATATACAGATCGATTCAAAAATGCAAACCAATTCAATAGATTGAAATGTGGATACGTCACGGATAGAAAACTCCGGGGCGGCTGTCCGCTCCCTGCCCGCGAGCTGCACAGACTATGGTAATTATGCATGTTTTCCATATCTACTGATCTTTTCAAGATGCAGAGTGGCCAAACCAGGGGTTTGTATCAAAATCCCCATGCACCTCGGCCATCAAGGCTTTATTGGATAAAGACCAAGCAACTGTCTGACCATCAACCATACTTTCCCTGGCCGCCCTCTAAATTCACTGGCCGGATAAAGGAATTCCCAGCCCTTTTGCCGGGCTTCTTCTATGTAGCTTTTAGATTCAGGATTCACCACAGCGGCAAATTCAGTAAGCCGAAGCAGCGGAAGATCCGCCGGCGAGTCAGAGTAACTGTAGCTTCCCTGCAGAAGGATCCCGGCCGGATAGTCAGGCTTTTTCCAGTCCAGGCCCTCCAGCGAAGAGCCCACTTCAGAAGGCAGAATCTCCGCCATCCGATGAATTTTCTCCAGATTCTTGTTATTCTTTCCTACCATGGAAACCAGCAAAGGCATCCGGTTTTTTAAGACGATTCTGGTGGAGTACCAGTGAGTTACTCCCAGAGCCTCGGCTATGTAGGGTGCGTAGATATCGGGTGCCGCAGTGGTTAGAACTACGGTGCGACCGGCCGCCTGGTGCCCTCGCAAGATCTCCAGCATTTCTGGATACATCCGGGGAAGCACCGATTTCTGGACGAAATCACGGGCGAAAAACTCTACTTTATCCTTTTTGAGGCCGCACAGGAAACTCAGAAAGAATCGCTTTAGCGTACCGGATGAAATCCAGCCAGGAGCAGCCAGGAGAGCTACAGGAAAAAAGAACACAAGATAGAGGATTCGTAGCGGATTCTTTTTTAGAATATAATTGCAGAACAAAAGCAGAGTATCATGCCCGATGAGGGTATAATCCAGATCAAACAATGCATAGCTGGAACCTTTAGCTGAGTTCATCCGGCCAGGTTAGGCATGCAGTGGGGCAGGGCAAGATTTTCCTGTTCTGCAATCAGTCCTGTTCCGGGGGCCGGAGGCGATACTCTTCCACCGGTTCTCCACCTTTCAGGTGATTCTGGATGATTTGCTCCAGCACTTCTGGAGTGCAGCTATGATACCAGATGGCTTCGGGATAAACCACGGCGATGGGCCCGTCCTTACAGATTCGAAGACAATTTGCTTTGGTTCTAAACACCTGGCCGGTGCCGGATTCCGCCAGACCTTCTTCTTTAAGTCTGGATTTAAGATAATCCCAGGACTTGAGACTTTCGCTTCTGCTGCAGCATTTATCCTTGGTTTGATCGCAGCATAAAAAGATATGCTTTTCCACGTTCTGGATCTTAAGACTGCCTGCGATCTTCTGAAGTTTTCGTCCTTTATCGTTCATTTTGTTGCTCTCCGGAAAGGAGTCCCGTGCCACTGTTTTACCGCCGGCCCGGGAATGCATTTCGACGCTGGATCCCTCTGCACTGATTTCCATGTCATGGCTGGAACTTTTGCGGTCCATTCGTTTGGTAGATTTCGTTTCCTTTTTGGAGCCTCCCTTACCGGCTGCACTAATCCGCTCAAATTCCTTTCTGTAGCGCCTAATTCTTTTTTTCCTCTGACTCAGTGTATGCTCCTGTACCCATCGGCAATTACCTTATTCGCTCCGGGCAATATACTGAATCATCTCGCTCCGCCCCTCGCGTTAGAAATCTTTAATGGGCTATCGATCTTCGAATACTTTCTGTGTGCCCAATTCATCAGGCTCCGGTAGCTGCTTTCTTTCCAGCATAAAGGTTTTCCAGAGCAGAGTCCAGATCAGAAAACTCAAACTGAAATCCGGCCTTCTGAATCTTATCGCTGGAAATTCGTGCACCACCCAGGATCATCTCCGACATTTCGCCCAGCATAAGCTTGAGCGCGAAGCCCGGGACATTGGGTAAATATACGGGACGACCCACTGCTTTCCCCAGGGATTTCATAAAAGAATCCATGGTCCGGGGATCCGGGGATACCGCATTGTAGATTCCTTTCACTGAATCCGTTTCTACTGAAAACTGAATCATTCTGGCAAGATCTTTGAAATGAACCCAGCTAAGGTATTGTTTGCCGCTTCCAGGAACAGCTCCTGCAAAAAGCTTTAAAGGCCGCTCCATCTCTCGCAGGGCCCCTCCTTCTCTGGAAAGCACAACTCCGATGCGAAGGCGCACTTCTCGAACTTTGGCAGGAAACGTCCCTGCCTTTTCCCATTCAATGGTAGTTTCCGATAAGAATCCTTCTCCCGGAGGCGAATCCTCGGATAGAATCTCATCGCCGCGATTTCCGTAGTAACCAATGGCACTGGCCAGAATCACGCTTCCCGGTGTAGACTGACCACGGCTTGCCAGATTATTGATTCCATCCGCCAGCAGATTGCAGGATCGGGTTCGACTCTCAATGATCTCTCTTTTTCTCTTTTCTGTCCAGCGTCCATCCGCAATGTTTTCGCCGGCAAGATGGATCAATGTAGATGCATCTTCCAGACAGGACTCATCCAGCTCCCCCTTATCCGGGTCCCAGTGATATCCCTGGATGGATGAGGGAAGCTTTCCGGGACTTCTGGAAAGTCCGCGAACCTGATAACCGGATTTGATTAATAATTCCGCAACTTCGCTTCCTACGAGTCCGCTAACTCCAGAGATAACTGCAATCTTCATGGGCTTAAGATAAGGATGAGGCAGCATCCGAGCAATTAGAATAGAAACACAGTCTGCGAAAAGATTGCGCTGCACGGTCCAGGCCTGGACAATACCTCTAACAGCAATCGCTTCGGCAGATCCTGGCTAACAATAGAAGCTACGGACCGATGAACAGAGCCAGGACATGCCTGGAAAAAAGCAAAACGGGAGATGGCACAGAAGAATCCATTGAGAATGAAAAATTGGACCGCGGAGCGATGAACGTCCGGTGCACAAACCGATGTGCCACCGGACGTAATAAGGATTAGTGGAATTCTCTTTGAGGACCACCCATGGCAGACGGCTTGTAATGACGCATGTAGAAATCCAGATTCGACGCCAGCAGCTTGCGACTTTCTCCCGGCATCATGACTCGGGAAATCGAACCCAGAGACAGAGCTTCTTTGGGATTCATCAAATCCCCTTCGTATCTGTCCGTTAGATCCCTGTTGATTTTATCCAGTAAAGCTTTCGCTTCCTCTGCTTTGCCCTGCTTTTCCAGATCTTTAGCCTGCTTGCGCGCTTCCTGCATTTCCTTTTTGTAGACGAATTCTTTTCCGGCAGGTCCCATAACGGCAACCCGCGCTGTGGGCAGAGTGAAAACCATATCCGCTCCAACATGATAGGAGTTCCAGGTGGCATAGGCACCGCCAAATGCATTTCGCACAATTACCAGGAATCGAGGCACTCGCAAATCGATGATGGAGTCCAGTAGAGCACGTCCGGCCTGAACAATACCGCCGGATTCCTGTTCCTTTCCCGGAAGAAATCCGGTAGTATCTTCGAAGAA
This sequence comes from Leptonemataceae bacterium, assembly GCA_041984705.1. GTDB lineage: Bacteria > Spirochaetota > Leptospiria > Leptospirales > Leptonemataceae > UBA3465. Next base: position 10,630 of record JBHIXQ010000023.1, read on the forward strand.
AATTACCGGGATATTATACAGATTGCAGAATCGAGTGAAGCGCGCCCCTTTCAGAGCTGCATCGATGTCGATCTGACCACTGGCCACAGCCGAGTTGTTGGCAAGAATACCCTCTACATGACCGCCCAGACGACCAAAGCAAGTTACCAGGTTTCGCGCCCTCTGAGGCTGCATTTCAAAGTATTCTCCATGATCGAAGATGTTTTGAATCATCAATGTGATGTCGAATGGAGTGTTGAATCCTGCAGGTGAGTTGAAGGTTCTGCGAAGCAGGATGTCTTCTTCGTAAATGAAGCGATCCACCGGATCACTGGTTTCATGAAATGGAGCCAGGGTATGGTTGTTGTCAGGAATATAGCTTAAAAGACGAAGAGCCTTTCTGAGAGCTCCCAGCTCATCGTTGGCCACGATATCTACAACGCCGCTTTTACCATGAACTCCCGGGCCACCCAGTTCATCGGGAGTTACTTCCTCGCCCAGAACATCTTTAACCACCTGGGGACCGGTAAGTCCAAAGAAGGTATCGTGATGCTGGATCATGAAGCTTCCCTGACGTGGGAGATACGAGCCTCCACCGGCATTGAAGCCAAACATCAACATAATAGAAGGAACTACACCGGAAACCCTGCGAAGAGCGGCGAATGCTTCCGAGTACCCATCCAGGCCCCCTACTCCAGCAGGAACGAAGGCGCCCGCAGAATCGTTCATTCCGATGAGCGGTATACCTTTTTCACCGGCCATGTAAATCAGCCTGGCCAGCTTGGCTCCGTTCGTGGCATCCATGGAACCGGCCCGATTGGTAAAATCATGCCCATAAAGAGCTACGTCTCGATTTCCTATTTTTAGAATTCCTGTAACAATACCGGCCCCATCCAGCTGATTGCCCCAGTTCTGAAATATTAGATTCGGTTCCTGTTGGGTGAGAACTTTGATCCGTTCGAAAACGGTCATTCGATCTTTGGAGTGCTGAATGGTAATTCGTCTGGTACCGCCACCCAGGAAGGGCTTCTCCACCAGTTCCTGACCCATTTTCAGTGCTTTTTCGTAGGGGGAGTCAGGAGGGCTGATTTTGGCCTGTGTTGTCACCGGGCTCTTACTATCTCCGGTGGCCTGGCTTTCGGTTTTTTTGGTTTTTTTTAGCGGGTTTTCCAGAATCAGTGGCATGATTAGCTCCTCGGAGGAAAGGATTTGTTCGTAGCCTGCCGGGTCGAGTAAAAATGTCATGTTAAAGTCCATCTGGAATTACCTTACCTACGTTTTTCGACCTGTGCCTGGAGACATAGCGCCTCTAAATGCCCCGCGGGCCATCGGTATCTTTGGCGTTATTACCACGCACCTGTCTCAGACTCTGGAACAGCATGATAGAATCCTGGGCTTTTCTCCTTACTGGAAGAATTTCTACGATAGTGCATCTCAGTTCATGGACATGTTCTTTGTGCTCAGCGGATTTCTTATCGCCGGGCCGCTCATCGCACGGATGGAAGCAGGCAAAGGAATCAAATTCGGCGAATACTTCATCAAAAGAACGCTTCGTATTTTTCCGGCATTCTACATATTCATAACTCTTTATGCATTTGTATTGATGCCCGCCACAATCGGAAAGAGTCCCAACCCTGATGCAGCCCAGATAGTGGCGCAGACCAAAACGAACGCCATCGTAGAGTATCTATATCTTTCCAATTATCTGGAAGGGATTCAATATCACACCTGGTCTCTGGCGCTGGAAGAGCAGTTTTATCTGCTTATTCCATTTTTTCTGGCCTTCGTCTACATTCGCACACCGGAAAGATTGAGGAACCATTTACTGATATCGCTCTATTTGCTTCCGTTTCTCTATCGTCTCTGGGCTCACTTCACATTTATGGCAGACTTTCCGGAAAGTGGACCGGAAATGGAGCATGCTTACCATAAATACATATACCATCCATTTCATGGACATGCCGATTCGCTTCTGATGGGCGTTATCATTGGCCGATTGCATGTGACGAAACCGGCGCAGCTACAGGAGTTCTTCAATCGCAAAAGCCTGAATGCGATTATCCTGAGTATCGCTGCCTTGATCGTGGGTGCGATGTCCTTGCTTGTGAATGAGTTCAGCTATGGTTTTCTGAATCAGGTGGTCCGCTTTAACGTATTCAATATGTTCTACGGATATTTTCTGCTTTTTCTGGCTTATCGTCCGGATTTCTGGATTAGCAAGATTTTCGCATGGAAGATATTCTCTGCTCCGGCCAAGCTAACCTACACTACCTATATTTTGCATGTGGTCGGAAGCTTACCTGTCACCGCTCTGTTAATCGGCCTTCAAGGCTACGTGCATCACAGTAGTGTATGGCTCTATGGCCTGGTCACCGGTGCTTTCGTCATGTTTCTGG
>JBHIXQ010000024.1:0-5494 GCA_041984705.1 Leptonemataceae bacterium
TGCAGCTTCTAACCATTGCTACGCTGGAAGCTCTGGAATTACGCGGGTTCTCCATAAGCCGCAGCGCAGGAACCCTGGGATTCTTCGTGGTGCACATTATCCTGTTTACTCTGGAAACCCAATTTCCGGGCCTGCTTGCTACAGAGGTATCCGCCAGCGGAACCGGAGGTCGAGCCGGTTCAATATTCCTGGTGGTCTTCGCCTTCGCATGCCTATTTGTTCAGAAGGAAAGAAGAGCCAGCGATCAGTACTTCTTCATGGAGGCTTTCAGGGTTCTAAAACACAGACCGGTGGCTCTATTCTTTGCCATCTCCTTCGTTTATTTTTCCGGTTACCAGACAGTGGATTACTATCTGGGTGGATATCTGGACCAGAGGTATGGCATGGCCGGGGTGTACGGAGGCTGGTGCCTGGCCACATTGCTGGAGCTTCCTTTTCTACCTCTCTGCGCCCGAATCCATGCCAGATTTGGCTCTACTCCACTATTTCTTGTGGGCACAGGAGCCGGGATTCTTCGTTTCGGATTGTTCTACTGGGATTCGCTGGAACCGGTACCCGGCTTAATTTTAACGCAACTTTTGCACGGTATCCATTTCACAGGATATTATATGGGTACCATCTTTCGATTGCGACATTTCTTCCCCGATCATCTCTACGGAACGGGCCAGGGATTGTTTATGGTACTGGCTACGGCTTCCGGAGCCCTGATTGGTTCCTATCTGGCTGGATTGCTTCTGGAAATCACAGCCACGGGTCACGATCCATCCAGGTCAGGCCCATCCGGCTCCGCCGATCTACAGTACGGGCCAGTATTTCTGGCTTCTTTAATCATCCATGCTCTGGTTTTTTTTAGTTTCCTTCTGATGCAGGACCCGGAAAAAAGAAGGAAGTCCTTCCCCGGATTGGCTGGAGAGAAACTTCAAGAATGAGACCCGCCTGGCGTAGAATCGCAAAATATACAGGATTGCTTTTCGGCCTTGTTCTGACGTATCAGATATTACTCCATCCTTCTGTTGTTCAATATTTCATTCAGCAGGGATTTCCTCTGGTTACACGCAGTCGCGTAACGGTGGATGTTAAACGTTCCAGTCTTCTTCATGGCTTTCATTTCGAGAATCTGTTCATCGAAACAGAAACCGGTGATCCCATTGCCAGAATTCCAACTCTCAAACTTACCTGGTTTCTACCTGGATTGCTGGCCGGACATGCTGGAATTCGCGAGTTTGGCCTCTACGATGCAAAGATATTTGTAACAGAAAAGGATGGCATCTGGAACCTGGATTATCTCTCGAAAGGCTCAAAAGAGAAGAAACCATCTTCCGGGGAAAAACCTCCGCCGCGAGAGGAAATATATACCTTCTTGCCCTTAAAGCTCTATGCGAACATCGATATTCGCAATCTGCAGCTACATTACCAGAGTGAAACCAGAAAACAGACCCTGGATCTTTCAGGAATGGACGTTCGTCTGGCCTTCATCACGGAGACCTTCAACACGATCCCTCTAAACACGGACATCCTGGAGCTGTTCGAAACCCTGGTCATCGCAGTCAATCCCTACGGACCGGTAAAAGTCGCATACGATAACGGGAACCATCTGGAAGGGGATCTTACCCTGAGCCTGAGAGTGTTTCGCCAGACAGTGGGTGGACAGGGAGTCTTTTCTTCCCTGCTAAATGTTGATGGTACCTCTCTGACCATGACCCGACCCGGCTATGCTCCGGTCACTCCTGGACTAATCGCACAATATCAGACCTCTTACAATGAAGACGAAGATGCCCTTCTCTATCGCGATTTCAGTATTAGTTATAATGGGCGACAGTGGCTTTCTTTTGAGGCGAAGGTTGCGGAGCTAACGGAAGGTAAGCCCAGACTGGATCTGTCTGTGCTTCGCTCTGAAATCCTGCTGGATGAGCCAGGCCAGTTTCTCTCCCTCCTGACCAATGGTTCCATTCGCATGGGCGGATACCTATCGCTGTATCCTTTAAGGCTGGCCGGTCCACTGGATAAGCTGGATTTTAGCATCACCGCAGAAGGAAATGGGCTGTTTTTCCAGGGGCCCGGTGGATATCATAACGTTCCGCAGCTCAATATACAGGCAGACGGCGCTATCAATCTATACGAAACTCTGTCTTTTTTGCAGCCACCGGAAGACTATGACTCGGAAAAGGCCAGGGAAAACCTGGCGTATGGACTGGTGCATAGACTGGAACTCAAGAATCTTTCCGGTGGCTACAACGGAGCCAGCCTGCAGGCATCCGGCAGCATTCAGCCAGAAGAAGGTGTTGATGCCAGTATTCGCATTAACGGATTCAATCTGGGGCAATTCCTGGCACCATACGTAACCGGTATTGCAGGCGCCGATGTAAAAGCTAAATCCACCGAGACATTCGATGAACTGGACGTAACTGGCACAGTTACGGTCTATGGCGGTCGCTATTCTATTGGCCGATCTCGCTCCGGCATAAACAATCTGACCTTAAATACTACGGGTAAACTTCTATTCGAAGAGAAAACCACGCGAATTTCCATTGAACAACTCAATCTCCAGGGAACAAACGATGCAGGCCTGGGCTTTCTGGCACTTGCAGGCACCGCAGAACTTGTCTTCGGAGATGGCCTACAATCCTACGATTCCACGATAAATCGCCTGGCCATAAACTACGCTCCCATGATGACGACGTTGCCGGCAAGGATTCGCTATCCCATCGCTCCGTACGGAGCCTATCTAAAGGATGGTTTGATTCTCAGTCTACAGTCTAACGTCCAATCCAGCAAAGAGGGAACCTCCATTCAAGGAAATGGAAACCTGACCGTGCCCGCCATCAGCAATGATTCGTTGAATCTTGCAGTGAATACCAACTTATCTGAAGGTCGCATCGGAATTCCGATGCTGCGAATCGCCGGATTGAGAGGGGCCCTGAACGCAACCTTAACCGGTTCGGTAAACACAGGGGCGAACCTTCAGCCGTATCTGCAGTTCAGGCTGAGTCTGGCAAGAGAACAGATGCTTCCTGTGCATGAAAACGTCTCTATCCAGGGAGGAGTGCAGATCAACCTGGACATCAATCCGCAGGTGGCCACAGGTGGAATCTACATCAACGATCTGGATATTCAGGTAAATACAGGCAACTGTCAGAATCCCAATTCGCCTGCCTGTCGGCGTCTTCGAGTAGAAAAACTCAATCTGAATCTGCCCATCCGACACAACATGGCCATGAAGGATCCTGTGCGACTATCAGATACTTCCAGTGGACTGGCTCTCACAGATACCGGTTTTCGCCAGGAGCCCAATTTCACTGTTCGCTTCGTAGCCTCCAGCCATACTCCCGGGGGCACTTATAAACCTGAAAGCTATTTCTACCTGGGCTCCCTGGATACCAGCAAAGGCTATGGAATTTCCGCTCGAATGGATTACCGTAGAAATGTATTTATGATCGATTGGATCGATGCCAGGATTTTCAAGCCCAGGGATCAAGAAACGGGAGAGCTCTGGGTACGGGATGGCACTGTCCAGGGTCGAAGAATCTTCTTTAATGCCGCCAACCTCGCGCCGGCTCAGATGGAATACGCGGGATTCCTGCAAATCCATAATCTGAACCTGGCACCTTTCTTTCCGGATTCGGATTCCACTTTTGACGGAATCATCAGTGGAGACCTTTCTTTCTCCGGTCGCGATCTGTCGGATCCCATTCGAAATACAAATATGCGATTGTCAGTGTACCGGATCAGTGAAGAATTTACTGGATTTGCTGTACGTCTGCTCATTCCCATCGACGTTCTAGCATTTGCTGTGAACAATACACTGGAGATTCCGGCCATCCAGGTGGAGCTGAAAGGTGGCTTGATCTACACATCGGTGAAGGTAAAAAGGCCATCGTTGCTTTCCCTTTCGGTGCTGGTACGTCCATCGGAAGAAGAGATTCGGCAGGAAAGAATTCCTCTGGCGGAGTTTCTGGAAAGGGCTCGAACCGAATCCAGTCGATTTACCAGGGAAGCAGCAGGCAGCCAGGAATGATGATATGATACAAAGCGTTCTAAAGATAAATGCAGCATTACTGATCGTCTTTATGCTGGGGGCCTGCTCTTCTACATCCACTCCCAGGGTTCTCACTCCGGCCACGGATTTCCTGACCGATCAGCTGGGAAAATGCACCGTAGTTAGTGTGGATTTGCCGCCCATCACTCTAACTCCAGCAAGAACGGCCGCTGAGCGGCAACTCATTGGCGAAGAGAAGGAGCTGGTGCAGGATGGATGGCTGGTAGCTTCTTCCTCGGCGCTTCCAGCTGGCACCGAGGAGCTTGCCGGGTATTCCTCGGAGATACGTCATGAGTACAGAGTCCTGGAATTCTATTCCGACATAGTCCAGAGGTACAGAAACCTGGGTATCCTGGGGGAGTCCTACGATGGTCGAGTCATGCGAACACCGGTGGCTTACCGACAGGATCTCTCTGCAGAGAGCCTGCAAAAGGCTATGACGGCCGCCGATCAAACCAATCGCTCTCGGCGAGCCATCTATGCCTATCTGGCCAGGATTCAGCCCCGGGAAGCAGAAGCATTTCTGAGATCGTTTTATTATCGCACCCGTAGTGGAGAATGGATTCGGAACCCTGTAGGAGCCTGGGTCCGTAAATGAAGCAACTTCGCGCACTGTTAACACTGGTAGTAATTTCTTTCCTGGGGGCTCAATGCGCCTCGGTAAAGACCATTCAACCTCCAAGGTTTGACTACAATCGCCTCATCAGCAAATTTCTGGAGAACAACCCGGAAGGCCATTTCCCTCTCACCGTTCAAAGAGGAAATAACACAGATCCTTCCGCCTCCAACAATGGATTTCTCTTCTACGCTTCGGATGTAGATGGCTCTTCTGATATCTGGATGCGGGATCTGAGCAGTACCGTTAATGTACCGGTGGTGCGTCATCCGGCGGAGCAGACAGATCCTTACATTACTCCAGATGGAGCCATCCTGGCCTATGTGTCCTTTGAACTGGATGCAGGAGGGGATCTTCGCATTGTAGCTCTGGAGCCGGGTTACATAGTAGAGGCAGCCCTTCGCGGCGAAGATCCGCCCAATCTCTGGAACTCGTCCATTAATCTTTCCAGATACCTGGACAGTGTTGGTGAAAAGCTGGGACCTGGATGCAAAGGTAGCTTCTCTGAAAAAGATCCGGTGCTTTCGCCCAACGGCGATACAATTTACTTCGTTAGCGATCGCTGCAATCCAGGTGTGTACAGAATCTGGTCTCTGGAACTGGAAGAGCAGGAAAGCGAAGCCCTGCCTCAACCCATCACGGAAGAGAATTCGCTGCAGCCCAGTGTGTCCGAAGACGGGAAGTATCTAACTTATTTAATTCGCACCTCCAATGGCTCTCCCCATATCGAAATCCTTGATCGCAGCAATGGACAGAGAAATCGAGTACCGCTGGAAGTTGGACCAACCCGGCAACCGTATCTTTATTTCAGGCCCTCTCTATCCAGAGATGGTCAGACACTT
>JBHIXQ010000024.1:5504-12588 GCA_041984705.1 Leptonemataceae bacterium
TATGGTGTGGTTCGAGAGGATACAAACAGAAACGGAATTCTGGACCAGGCGGATCGGGCCTCTGTTGCCGGTATTAACGTTAAGGATGTAATCAACAACAGTCCCGTGCCGGAACGATACAGGCTCATTGAAAGTAGCGTACCGATCTATTCCCTGGCATTCTCCGGTTTCGAACAGGGCACCATTCTTTATGCCGCAGACCTCTACAATACCGTTAACATTTATGTAACTCCTCGCTCCGGTATGATCCCGGGACAACCCAGAGTGGATCAACAGTACGCCCTTGTAGATGACTTTCGAGATTTCCCGGATCGCTACGCCCTGGCACTGGAGGCGGTTCGACTGTATCATTCAGAATCGCCTTACTTCTTTCTTTATGAAGGCAAATCGCTGTTCCGTCTACGAAACGCTCTGCAAAGGAACGGTGCCCGGGATGAGGTCCTGACCGTCGAAAGACGGATTGAACGGGCAGAAAAAGAGAATCCGATGGTGGAGCTGGATCGCAGACTGTATTCGGTGCCGCAGGGCTCCGGCACAAGAGCTGCCATTCTTCAGAATGCTGTAGATTCTGTACCCCGGCGTTTTAACGAGACAAAAAGTAAAATCAGTCGCGCCTATATTCTGGAGGAATTGGCCAGGGCCCAGTCCGAATCCGGCAACCCTCAGGGAGCGCTGTACACCCTTCAACGCCTGAATAAGGAATACCCGGATTATTTTCGCACATTCGAGGCCTCTGTGCTGCAGGGACAACTGGCCCTTTCGCTGCAAAAATCCATACCGGAAATTTATCGTACTCTTCTTAACAACGAGCAGCTACCCATCCATCTTCGCGAGCAGATCCTGGCATCCATTTTTAATGAATTCGAAGGAATGTTACCTGCAGCAGGTCTGGCTGCGGTAGAACGATTGCTGCCAGAGGAGCAGAGATCACTTCAATCGGCGCTGCTAATTACCAAGGGTCGGCTTCTTCACAATGACAGGCAATACGAAGAAGCGGTAAAAGTAAGTCAAAAGGGACTGGAAGGAGTACCGGAAAAAACAGGGATGTTTCTTCGCGGCTGGCAAACCATCGCTTTTGCAGAGGAAGCATTGCAAAACAGCACTGCGGCCTACAGTGCCAAACTGCAATACGGGGGCTCCTATACCCCTGATTCCGGAGTAGAGATCTCTGCCCAGGAATTCCAGGGTATTGTAGAAGATTCAGAACAGCTGATTCGCACGTACAGAGACACCGCTCGGTCCATCTATTCTGACCTGGAGGAAAGAAGCGAAAGGCGATTTGGTGTGGGACTGGCTGTAGTGGATTTCGACCTCAGTCGAGAAAGCCTGGCATTGAAACTGAGCGATCGCGAAGTGCTGCGGGACTTTTGCGCTCCCGAATCATCGGCCATGCATTTACTGCGAAGCCTGGGAATCCCGGACTATTTGAAGCAGTATCAGAATTTTTGCAGCAGCAACAGGGATTTCTTCTCCGGTAAAACGGTGGATCTTCCCTTTCAGGATGCGCAGGTCGCGGCAGACTTGCTCTATCTGTCCAGCTATGCCAACGCAAATAGCATGAATATACTCTTTCTTTTCGTCAAGAAGGCAGATCTGTTTCCGGCGCTGTATAAAAGAAAGGCAGTATTCTTTCACCGAATGAAAGTGGATCTGGCCGTAGAAAGGAATCAGAAACGACTCTCCTGGGAAAGACAGAAGATTGAGCTGGATCCAACGGCACCACTAACAGATCTCCTGAGCGAAGGTGATCCATTTGAGGCTCGCATCTTTAACGAAGTAGTATATGGATATCGCTACGCTGCCCCGGAAGCCAGGCAGTTCTTTGATCATTCACTTCTGTACGGCTATGCCTATGCGCTGGTGCAAAAATCGGTAGAAAGGGAACAATTCTACGATAGTCTCCTGCGCGAAGGAGAGAGTCTTAGCAATGGCTTTTTGCGACAGAAGAAGGAAGCAGTTCTACGGGATCTAAAAGAAGCGGAATATCAGCTTCAGTATATTCTTTACGTAGAGCCAGACAATGTCGATGCCTACTTACTTCTTGGATGGCTCTATCAGTATGTAGATGAAAGAAGGGAGTCCAAACTGCTCATCGAGCCCGACCTCATCGAGCAAACTTTTCGCACAGTCACAGGTGCCAGGCCTGCCGAATACCAGGATGGAGCTCATTATAGAGATCTATACGTAGCCTATTTCCCGGACCGACTGTACGAAAAAAACATTGAACTCTATAATCAGGCGCTGACCAGACTGGGCACGGAAGCTGATCCGGTGAGTCGCGCACTGATCAATCTTAACCTGGCGAACAATCACTTCAAGCTGCTGAATTTCAAGCGAGCATCGGAACACTACAAGTTGGTGGAGGAACTGAAGGAGAAGAGTTCGCACAGGGTATTCTCCGGCTATCTGCAGGAGGCTCTTTACTATTTTAACCGGGGGCGATCGGCTTACTATGAAGGGGATGTGTTACGAGCGGCGGAAGATCTGGAGCAGGCAGGAAAGATATTTCAGACAAACGAATACAATCCTGCATTTCAGCGCTACACAGAACTCAAGTTTCGCACATCCGGTCAGGACTATCCGGCGTATCTGAATAGACTCCTGGAAGAAACAGAGGAAAAACTACTTCGCAGCCGCTATCGCCTGGCCCTGATTTCTTCTCTCCGGGGCCTTGCCTTGAGCGAAGCCGGACGATACAGGGAAGCTATTTCATCCTATCGCGAAGCAGAGTACATTCTGTATCGCCAGAAGCCCCAGGTTCCGGATGGTGTGGCCAGGTCGGGTCTACTGAACTTTATGGCCATGAGCTATCAATCCGCCGGAATGTATTCCGCTTCAGATGCTTCTGCGGAACTGGCAGAGAAAGTCAGTCTAAATCGCGGACTGGACCGTGCAGATAGCAGATACCAGCCACAGACCATTGGCGGCCGGGCACTGGATTGTCTTCTGGGTTATGGCGAGGATTTTTCTGTAATTGGCGAAGGGCGAACCCCATACGGATTCTCCAGTTTAAGGCAGTACGAGCTTTCCCTGGGTATTCAACTGGAAAACGCCGTGCTTCTGGGCGACCTGGACCGGGCACTGGATCTAATTGAAAAGCGAAGGGATGTATTCGAGTCCGAGGATGGAGATGTAATCCTGGGCAAACGCGGAATACTTTCTTCTGAAAACCAGAAAGCTCTCAACCTGGTAAACCTCCAGCGCTTCAAAGAAGCGCATGAAGTGTTTCAGGAAGCAGCCGAGAAGGCTCTGGACTGGAACTTCCTGGATAGTTTCTTCACCAACTTCAAGAACTCATATGTTGTTCTGTTTATGGCTGCGGAAGCTGGAGATGCCTATGCAAGCATCGAAAGACTACGAGACTCCCTGGATGTGCTCCGAAATCAACAGGAACGATACCGCGAAGAAGTAAAACTGGACTACATTGCGGAAAAGGAAACAGAAGATCCGGATTTCTCCTACGATGAAAGACGTGACGATCCAGTGGTAGAGCAGAGAGTTAATCAACGTGTAGTGGACTTCCTGGTTCTGGAAGGTCAGACCTACTACTATATCGCGCTCCAGCAGGCCGCCGTAGAGGATAGCAGCGAAGCCCGACAGTCCGCAACAAAAGCTGGACAGCTCTTTTCCGATGCATTGAAGGCACTGGCCGCCAGAGGTCAGGTACCCGGTTTCCAGGCAATGCGGGCCAGGTTAAACCTGGCGAGAACAAAATTGCTTCTGGGAGATACAGGAGAGGCCATCAATGAATTGAGGGACCTGGCAGATGATACTTACGAATACAATGCGTTGAGAGAGTACTGGGCCACCTATCGCACACTGGGAGATGCGTTCGCATCGCAGAAGAATTTTTCAGAAGCCGCACAAAACTATGAGAAGTCTCTTGGCATCCTCAAGGAATTTCCGGATCTTCGTGACCGGGTATCAAGCAGGCTGCCAGAGTATTTTGACCGGCTGGCCCGTTTCTACATTGCCCGTGGCAAATATGGGCGAGCCATGGAAATCCTGGAGCTCAAACGACAGACCTATCTACAGAATCAATTCTTACGTTATCCGCTGAGGCTGGCCAACAGCATTGAAGACGAACAGCATCGAGTAATGCTGAATATATTGAGCACACTATCCAGAAGTTCCCGTCAGGAATCCATACTGAGGCTGGAACATAAGGATTTCGATAGCGTCGCAAGATACAACCAGGAGCTCCGTAATGAGCTTCAATACGTCCAGCGAAATCTTGCACAGTCCAGACCACTTCTGGAACCATTTCTATTGCTGAATGAATCCATCTCTCGGCCGGACCCGGGAACCGTTCTGATTCAGTTCTTCGTAAACCAGCCCGGCGGAGGATGCCTGATCTACGATCGAAGCATTTCCTTTGAGCCCTATAAAGACCAGGAAATAGATGAATTCCTGAAAGCCTGTCTTCCAGAATCCGCCAGGAAGCTTTTGATTGTTCCGGATCATACATCTTTCTCCTGGGACCTGAACCAGAGAATTCCGGAATTACGCCCGGATCTACCCGCCCCGGTATTCACCAGCACCGCTCGTGATCTGCAGGATTTTGCGGGTTTCCTTCAACCAGAAGATCTACGAGGAAGGAAACCCGGTCGAAATATCTGGAACTCGGGGTCGGCACCGGTTACAGAGAGCAACCATCTAAGCTATAAATCAACTCCTGCTTTCGAACTTTTTGCAGGCAGAAAGGATCCCGGCTACGATTTGCGAAAAGCCATCCAGGAACCTCAGACGGCTTCCATCCTCTTTCTGGAGCCAGACGAAGAGGACCCGGTACTGCGATTCCATTCCATTCGAAATGCTTATGAAGTGTTTCGCGCTTCCGGTGGCTCTACCGTTGCCGTGGTTCAGGGAGATCAGTATCAGGAAATTCTCTCTCTGGCCGGTAAGGACTCCTATGCGAAAACCGGTGCTCCCATTTTTGGAGTGTCCGGATTCGACGCTCAGTCCATGTCCAATTACATCCTGCAGGATGCGAAGGCATCAGAAGATAAAGCCAGGGCTGCCCTGGCCGAAAATCGTAACGAAGAGGCTTCTCTACAGGCTTCCCGGGCCTTTTCACTGAGACAGCTTCTGGAGAATCCGGATGGCCTGGAAGCAGCAGGTATTCTCAACCGATCCCTGGCCCGTCTGGCATCCCAGGATGGATTGTTTTTCTTTCCTCAATCCCTTGAAATTGTCCAGGATCCCCAGGAAGCATTAATACTGTACTCCGAGCGCATTCGCGGGCTCTATGAAGCAGGTCAGGTAGAAGAAGGAAACAAATTATCCCAGGAGTTCTCCAGCAAGTACCCGGAGCTTGCAGGCTCCATGGTAGGTAGACTCAGAAATTATCTGGCTCTGGCCATTCTGGAAAGTTCCAAAAGCCCGGCCACAGATCTAAAAGAAGCCCGGCTTTCTCCGGAAGGCCTGGAAAGCTACCTTCAGAGTTCAGAGGATAGAAGACAGGCCTCGGAGTATCTGATTCAGCATGGTGCCACTGACCGGGTTCAGACCATGTTGCGAAATGATTATGGAGCCACCAGTGAGGGCTATTCCGGCGAAGCCTTGATTCAGGGGGCGCTCCTGCATAAGAATGAATTTCGCATTCCTGGATCTGTGCGAACGGATACAAGTTTCCTTCTGGTAGAATCCCTGGCCGGCCGATGGAAGTTCTTCGATGACATTGTAGAGAATCTGCCGCCCACCCGGCCCGAAGAAAAGGGAGAGCATCGCAGGCAGCTATTGCTTCAATGGAAGAACAGTCGCACCGGCAATCCCATCTCATTTGAACAATTGAGATGCATTCCCGTAAAGGAAGAGGATCTGTCTGCAGCAAACGCATTCACGGCCATCCAGGAAGCGCTACCGGATGGAGAGCAGATAACCGGACTGGTAGGGCTTTCTGGAGAAACCGAAACCAGTTGTCTCTATCTTTCCAGCGAAGATCGGGCGTTGATGTTTCATCTGTTAATTGAATCTGTGGATGTGGACCCTGGACTGCAAATCGCTGGCATGCTGATGGATTTGATCAATGCAGAAGCAGTTCACTCCAGGGCTAGGGCTTCCTGGTTTGCCCTGGTAGCTTCGGAAGCCTATCTCAATAAGATGGATGCAGACACCGGCTACAGATTCTATGCGAAACATCTGGAATTTCGGAATGGAACGCTGGAAAGCGATGAAGTGAAGAGAGGACGTCTGGCCGTATGGTACCGACTGTATGGAAAACCCATTTCCGATCCTTTGCTCGGAGAATTTATGACTGTTACTCCGGTGCGCAAAATGGCAGATATGCTGGTAGGTCTGCCAGGAGCTCCGGATCGCAGAGACTACGATAAGATCGTGCGGGAACTGGAAAAAGGTACCGGAATTCCTGATGTTCAAAGAGAGCGAAGCATCGCCCTGGATCTCTTGAAGCGAAGAGCCATTCAGGACAGTAACTGGAAGACCCTGGCAAATCTGGAATTCTACCAGGATGCGATTCTGGGTGCTAAAGGTCAATTGCCGCCCATGCAGGATATTGCAGGCATGATCATTCGCACCATTCCTAAAAATCAAACCCTTACTGTGCTAATCGATGCCGGGGATCGATTCTATTCCATAATACTTTCGTCTGGAGGCCTGGAGAAGAAGGATCTGGGAGCCAATGCACGGGAAATGCGAGCCAACCTGGAAGAATTCAAGAGAAGAATTCGAAATGGTCAGCCGCACGATCAGCTTGCTACTACTCTGTCAGATTTTTATCGCTCCATCCTTCCAGGCAGAACCGATGTTCCTCATTATTACTGGTTTCCTGCTGCCCATGCCCTGGCCCCGATTATTCCGCGAACCGGGGATCAACTTTTTCAGGTACTGGATCCATCCACAATTGCAGGCGCAGCACCCTACACCGGGGCGTTGTCCCTTCAGGGTAATTTCCGAGTCACTGTAGGCGGTCGACCTGGAACCTATCCCGGGTTGAGTGCAGATCTCGTAGGTCGGTTAAGAGACATGGAAATGAATGCCCTGGAAAATACCAGTGTGGGTAATCCTACCATGTATCATCACTTCTCCGGAAATCCCCATCTACCACTATTTGGCAATCGAGGAC
>JBHIXQ010000024.1:12598-12917 GCA_041984705.1 Leptonemataceae bacterium
ACCTACCTGGTGGATCTGAATAAAGAGCAGCTTCGCGATTTTATGATCCGTCTGGGAGAGAATACAGATGCTCCAGGTTTGATCAGCATTGTTCGTCCTTCAGGCACCGGTCATGCCTTTTTCGTTAAACATTTTTACGATCGATCACTGCCGGAAAGCAGCCTGCATCAGAGATATGTTCATGCATTCGCCCTGATGATTCGAGACATTCAGTATACTCGGGCGGTTTATGGATATCGCCTGGTTACATCGCGCTGGATTCAGCCATCGGCACAGTAACCGGAGACTCAGTATGGAAACAATTAGCGCTGGCGGGTCC
>JBHIXQ010000025.1:0-12576 GCA_041984705.1 Leptonemataceae bacterium
GCCTGGCCTTTTCGTAATCCTCCACAGCGCGGTCTTTGTTGTCGTAGAAGTAGCTAAATTCCCCTGCTGCCTCCGGCAACACTGTGCTATGCCCTGGAGGTCGGGGCAGATCGGAGTCCATCAGCGGATCGTCGCTGGATGTCGTCATCTTCCAGCCAGCCACACTGGCCAGCCCCAGAGCCAGGATGGAAATTGCTACAATAACCCAGGTAGGAATTCCTTTCTTTTTTTTAGGCGTCGCATAATAATCTTCGTTTCTCTCTCCATCACGGGATTTCAGACCGATGGGATTGAGCCGGCCCTTTCCCCTGTCTCTGGAAGACTCTTTATCGCTAGCTCGGCCCGAGCTCTCGGCTCCCGGACTGAAGTGGGGATCCGTTTCGCCTCCGGCCCGGTGCTCGGGAGCAATGCCAGGAAAGAAATCCAGGATACCTGCTCTTTTGCGACTGTATTCAGCCAGAGAATCCGGTGCCTCTTTTAATTGCTCGATTAGCGCATCGCATCGCGTATCGGATGGATCCAGTTCCAGAATGGAAGTTAGAGTTACCAGAGCTTCTTCCGGTTTTCTGGATTGAAGTTCCAGATAGGCCTGGATGTAGCGACTGCTGACAGAATCTCCGGCCACTTCCAGAAGCTCCTGGTAGTAGCGACGAGCTTGCTGCACATGTCCCAGTCCAAATAGAGATATGCATGCAAAGTACAGAGACCAGGCTCGCTTCTGAGGAACGGAGCTCTCGCTCTTCTGGCTTTCCAGTTCGCTGCGAATCTCTCGAAATGCCTGGCCGTACTCAGACTCACGAATCAGATCTCGAACCCTTTCCCGGTAGGACTCCATTCTAGATTTTCTTTCCACTCTGAATCAGGCCAGAGGGTCCTGTCCGGAAAGAACTCCTGCACGAATGAGCTGAGAAACCAGAGCATCCATAGCCAGTCTGTAGCCGCCGGTTCCCAGACCGACAATCACTCCAGAGGATATATCGCTTAAATAAGAATGATGGCGAAAGGACTCCCTGGAATATACATTAGAAATATGAACCTCGATAAACGGAAGATTCACTCCAAGAATTGCATCCCGTATGGCCACTGAAGTATGAGTGAAGCCTGCAGCATTGATAATGATTCCAGCCACCGGCTCCAGGCGAGCCTGTTGAATTCGATCGACAATGCGACCTTCGTGGTTTGACTGAAAATAATCCAGACGGACCCCCAGCTTTCGTCCATGCTCTTCCAGCTTTAGATGCAGGGAATCCAGAGTATCTGTGCCATAGATCTCGGTTTCGCGCTCACCCAGAAGATTCAGATTGGGTCCTTGAAGCACTAGAAGAGTATTCTTGCCTTCCTCCGAATTTCTTGCAGTGAGCTTTTCCATACCTGCATTGATGCGGTTTCAGGTCAAAAGATCAAGCGAGAATCTATTAACCTCTGCTTGCTTTCTGCTCCTTCCATGCCTTCTCAAATTGTTCAAATTCCACCGGCACAGAAAGCTCGAGCCCATCCCGACCAAACAGAACGAATCGAATCTCCCCATCCACGTTCTTCTTATCATATTTCATGTGGTTCCATAGATCCTTCGCTTCCAGGCCGGCCGTATCCATGGGTAGCTTCAGCATCTCCATCATCCTGAGGTTTGCCTCGACGATTTCGCCTGAATAGCCACGATCCCTGGAAAGCAACATGGCTGTGACCAGGCCTCGGCTCACAGCCTGGCCATGGGAGAAACGACCATAATCCGTAAGCGATTCAATTCCATGGGCGGTGGTATGTCCCAGGTTCAGACAGGCGCGAAGTCCGGCTTCTTTTTCATCTCTTGCAACAACATAGGCCTTAACAGCCATGGATTCAATTATCCTGGGTGCCAGAGTCTCCGGGCTGCGAATGGAGTCTGCGGAATCTATCAGTGCCTGGCGTAGTTTTCCGGAACTTTCCAGCATTGCATGTTTGGCCATCTCAGCCAGACCGCAGGACCATTCCGCATCCGGCAATGTATCCAGAGTGGAAAGGTTGCACCATACCAGGCGAGGATGATAAAAAGCGCCCACCATGTTCTTTCCTCGGCCGGTATTCACAGCCACTTTGCCGCCCACCGAAGAATCTACCATGGCCAGAAGTGTTGTGGGAATTTGAACAAAAGGAATGCCGCGAAGAATGGTTGCTGCCACGAAGCCTGCAAAATCCCCAACAACGCCACCGCCCAGGGCAATTAGCAAACTCTTTCGATCCACTCCACCTTCGATGATTGCATTGAATACAGGGCCCAGTTGATCCAGATGTTTGGAGGTTTCTCCGCCCTGGAAATAAATGATCTGCACGGGCACCGAAAGGTCCAGGGAAGCTTCCAGTTTCTCTGCATAGGACTTTAGATTGCTTTCGGTAAGAATAAATATACGCGATGGCCTGAAGGATTCAAGGCGCTGCTTCAGGGAGTCGCCACCCTGCAAAGGTGTGGCAAAGTCCCGGGACAGAACAATGGAGTAGTCTGTGGATTGGGTTTCCTCGCTTCCCGGTTTCAAATGCAGACGGTCCGATTCAAAAGGCTCGGTGGAAATGACCATGGTTCCATGTCCTTGCAGGCATCGGACCCTACAACCAAAACTAATGAGAGAGTTGTTCCCGGCAGCTTGCTGATCCGGCATTTTTTGATATTAAAGAGAGTGTATGAGCGCTGCGGTTCCGGCAATTCCCGAATACTCAAGAGCTGCTTGTACCACCGCCCGGCCGCCATCTCCAGCGGTTTCGAGAGCTCGTTTCGCGCTGGCCAGTCAGGGATCTCGAAGTTTTTCCAGAGCTCTCTGGGCGGCCTGTTGCTCGGCTCTTTTCCGGGAGCTTCCCTGGCCTCGAGCGATTTCAAGTCCCTGCACCATCACTCTACAGGTAAATTCTCGCTTATGGTCGGGACCGCCCTGGTTCACCAGCTCATAAACAGGAATGGTATGACTTCTTTTCTGGATCATTTCCTGCAGGGCTGATTTAGGATCCAGGGCCTTACCCGGTTTGCTCAGGGATTCGATCTTTTTCTGTAGAAGGTTTAAAACGAACTTTCGAGTGGTGGAAATCCCCCGGTCCAGATAGATCGCTGCGATTAAAGCCTCGAATCCATCGGCCAGGTTGGACGGCCGTCGGGAACCGCCACTGTTGCGCTCGCCGCGGCTCATGCGCAGCACCGAACCCAGGCGAATGGCTCTAGCCGCACCGGACAGAGTCTTTTCGGAAACGGCGGCAGATTTGATCCGCGCCAGCATTCCTTCTTGATAGTCAGGATACTTGCGATACAGGAATTCGTTTACAATGAAGCCCAGTACAGAGTCTCCCAGATACTCCAGCCTCTGATTGTCTTTATGAGATCGACCGGGCTCCTTGGCAAAGGAACTGTGGGTCAGGGATTGATTGAGTAGTTTGGTGTCTTTGAATCGGATCCCGTTTCGCTCGCAGAACTCATTTAACTCTTTAATTCTGGCGGGCTCCAGGTGCCCTTCAGAACGGCTCATTACCGCGCTCCGAATAGAATGGTGAGTTGATTCAGTAACACTTTGTCAGGAAATGCAGGGCCAGAGGCCTGCGAAAAAAATAGTGAAGAAGGCCGGTTATCTTCTCAATTGTTCAATGGCCCGAAGGCTTAATCGAGAATTGAGGCGGATAAACGGCCTCCTTCCAATGTTTTCCAGGAAACCTGGATTAGCTTTGATGCTCTTCGATGTATTTAATTACATCACCAACAGTCTGGATTTTTTCAGCGTCTTCGTCAGAGATTTCAACACCGAATTCTTCCTCCAGAGCCATTACCAGCTCTACAGTATCCAGAGAGTCAGCACCCAGGTCATCGATGAAGTGAGCCTCGGGAGTAACTTCGCTTTCGTCTACTCCGAGCTGTTCTACGATGATACCTTTTACTTTTTCCAGCAAATCAGCCATGATTTTGCTCCATTCTTTAAGATTCTTTAGATTCGCTATGCGAATCGGCACTCGCAACCTTCATTGAGGCCATCTTCGACGCAAGTGGAAAAATGAAAAAATTTTCGACCGGGTAGAATTTTTTACTCCGGACGGAAACCTCCACCATTGATGTCGAGTACATGAGCCGTAATGAAAGATGCCATGTCCGAGCACAGAAACGCTACACCGTTTGCAATGTCCAGAGGTTCTCCAGCGCGACCGAGAGGAATTTTTTTCACCATCTCATCACGAATTTTGTCCGGGATGGCATCCGTCATATCGGTCTTTACAAAGCCCGGCGCAATTGCGTTGCAACGAATGCCTCGGGAGGAGCCTTCCAGGGCCACAGTCTTGGTAAATCCGATTACTCCTGCTTTAGAAGCCGAGTAATTGGCCTGACCGGGGTTTCCGTTTTCTCCAGCAATGGAGCTGATGTTAACAATGCTACCGGAACGGGCTTTCATCATCTGCTTGAAGGCAGCCTGAGTACACAGGTAGGTTCCGGTGAGGTTTACACCGATTACGGCATCCCACTGCTCCTTTTTCATTCTCATGAGCAAGGTATCCTTTGTAATCCCGGCATTGTTCACCAGAATATCGATTTTGCCCAGAGTGGAAATACAGGTTTCAATTAGTTGTTCGGCCGGTTCTTGCTGAGAAATATCTCCAGCAAAATGTCCGGTTTTCACGCCGCGAGATGATGCAATCTCTTCTGCAGCCTTTTTGGCCGCATCATCGTTAATATCGTTAATGATTATGTCGGCTCCCAGTTCGGCCAAGCGATCAGCGATGGCATATCCAATTCCGCGGGCAGAACCGGTTACTACGGCGGCTTTTCCTTTCAGATCAACCATGATTCTCTCCTATTTTTTGATTGGTCAGGGTTACCAGAGCGAATCCAGGGTCAAGCAAGCTAGCAGTCGCAGAAATGTAATTTCCTTCCATAGAATTGAGCTCGTAACCGTCCGATAATAGAATTGTGAATTTGGGCCGCGATACTTCTGTATCCGTCGCTATAGAGACAAAAATCTGGGCAGCAAAACCAGCAGCTGTGAACGTGGTCATGCACACAGACGGAAAAGAGATTTCAGGCCATAAAGAAGGAAGGCCCGGCAAACCAGCCTGAATTAAACCGGGAAGAAGCGAAAGGTAGAGTCATGAAAGTCATTGAGACCAGCGCAGGTGCCGTCTATATACAGTACAACCTTAGATTCCTGGCACGAGATCCGGACTTTGCATTACTGCAGGAAATGCGCCGCTGGAAAATGAACGGTATCAAGACCGTCTTGATACCGGAAGTAGAAGCTCTTTCGCTCAGAGATAGAATCCAGACCATTTTGAAGGCAGAAGGATTCCTCATCAAAACCATTCCAGATAACGAACGATTCGAAACCATGGATCTATCCGTGCTGGATACTATCGATCATCGGCCCGCCATCTTCCTTTGTAATCCGGAAACAGCAGAATTGATTGAACCTGCCGTGGCGGAACTTCTGCGTCGCAGACAGGGCATCACTGTGCGCCAGGCTCTGGAATGGATGCATCCAGAGACAGAACAGGGAAGCCACCAGGAATCCAGAGAAACCTCGGAGTCTCCAATTACAGGCGCCTCGAACGGACATCGACAATCTCAGGATGTAGCTCCGGCCTCATCCACTACCGCTCCACCAGGGCACGTCCCGGAATCTGGCACTGAATCCATCACTGATTCAGCCCGGACCAGATCCGGGGAGCCGGACGCGGAAGCTGTGGACAGCGCTGCAAAGTCGCATGCAACAGCCGAAACCAGAACTCAGGCACAACCAGAAATTCGGGAAGCTCCCGCCGTAAAAAAGAAAGCTCCCGCTGATTCGAAAAGTACCGCCTCCCCTGCTCTGGAAGCAGTACCGGTCAGCGATGGAGGAGCCGGAGCGCCCGTAGCCCCTGTTGCCGTTAAAGAATCCAGAATCAGCATCCGGGTAAAACTGATAGGAATTATCAGCGGTCTGCTTATCGCCTCCCTTACAGGCATGATTTTTCTGGCCACTTACTTCTTTCGCACAGATACAGAAAGAAGGATCCAGGAAACGAACCTGAGTATTACATCGGTGATCGGTCAAAAGATTCTTTCAGAAGTGGAGAACTTTAAGTACAGGGCTGTGCTTGCGGTAACCGGAGGCGAAGCGGAGGATGCGGAGAACTCGGTTCAACTGGGACCGGTCTCGAGCATCAGGGATGAACGACCTGCGCAGATAAGATCCATCCCTGCCGAACGAAAAAACGTATTTCTAAAGAACAATGATTCCGTGCTCTATCTTGGAGTGGTGAGCCGGGATAATCTGTCGCTAAAGTACGAAGATGAAATCTTCAATGAAGTGGCGCTACAGAACCGCGGACTGGACACCCAGCAAATCAAATCGCAATTACCTGTTTATGCAGAGGAGTTTCTGCCCTCCACGGCCGGAGCGACACTGGTGAAAAATATCAGTCCGGCTTTGAGAACCCCGGTGGTGGCTCTTAGCTTTCCCCTGGAAGGTCATCCGGGTCAGGCAGTCATATTGTTTATTGACTCGAGAAAATTTACCGAAAGCTTCGAAGGTACGCAGAGCGAAGAAACCGAAATCTACATGGTGGATGGCGATGGAAAAATTATCGCTCATGGAGAAACAGATCTAATACTTTCCGCCCAATCCATGCGCGATGTTCCCATTGTACAGTTTATGCTGGAAAGCAAGGTAAACAGCCAGGTTTCCAGATACGACTACAATGGAGAAACCTACCTGGGCTCCTTCAAGAAGCTGGACCTGGGCAGCCTGGGCATCATTTCCGTGGTAAAAGAACAGGTAGCCATGGCTCAGGTTTATCAGACCCAGAGAAGAAACTTCATCATTATGGGCATTGTGCTCATTCTCTCAGTGCTTGTTGTTTATTTCTATGCCAGAAGCCTTTCCATTCCGCTGCGACAACTGGTAGGAGCCACTCAGCAGATTGAAGAGGGGCAATATGAATTCGCACTCAAGCCCAAAACCAGGGATGAAGTTGGAGTACTGACCTCCTCTTTTCTAAAGATGGCCAGCGGACTTCAGGAAAGGGAGCGAATGAAGGATGCATTCGGTAAATTCGTAAACAAGGAAATCGCAGAGAAAGCTCTCAAGGGAGAAATCAAGCTTGGTGGGGAAAAGAAACACTCCGCTGTATTCTTCTCCGATTTGCGAGGCTTTACCGCCATGTCCGAAAGCATGGAGCCGGAAGAGGTGGTTGAATACCTAAATGAATATTTCTCTGCAATGGTTGCCTGCGTGGATGAAACCCGAGGCGTCGTAGATAAATTCATTGGCGATGCTATCATGGCAACCTGGGGTGCCGTAGTTTCCCACGGAAACGATACCGAAAATGCAGTCAATGGAGCTCTAAGAATGCGCGCCGCATTGATTGAGCTGAATGTACGAAACCGGGAAAGAGGTAAGCCCATCGCACGATTTGGATGCGGAATTAACTCCGGACCGGTAATTTCCGGTCAGATTGGTTCCGAACAGAAGCTGGAATTTACTGTCATTGGAGATACAGTGAACCTGGCCAGCCGAATCGAAGCATTGAACAAGCCATTTGGAACAGATATCCTGATTTCCACAGATAGCTACGAGGAGGTAAAGGATATCTTCAACGTAGAGCAAATGCCTGCCATCAAAGTTAAAGGAAAAGAGAAACCGCAAACCATTTACTTTGTTCTGGGCCGCAAGGATGATCCCAATTGTCCCGGATCTCTGGATGAGGTGCGCAAGTTGGCGGACATCGAAGTTAAAGGAAAGGGCCCCACCGGAGACGTTGTGGAATCGGAAGGCGAAGAGAAGTATGAAATTCTCGAAGGGTGACTGGACATTCACTGCCATAGCCATACTCCTATTACTGCTTCTTTCCGGAATCCTGTATCTGGACTTTACATCCGGGCTGGATGCAGGAAACAGACAGCAGGTGGGCATCCTTACGTTCAAGCGAAGAACCGCCGAACGAAAATACTCGGGCACCACGCTATGGCAGGGAATGGAAGCCAGCGTGGCAGTGTACAATATGGACTCCATTCGCACCGCCAATGACTCCGAAGCCACCATCACATTAAACGACGGAACAAAGATCGCTCTTGAAGACAATACAATGATAGTGTTGAACTTCACCTCCGATCAGCCAGCCATTGACTTTGGCTATGGTTCCATGCAAGCAGAAGCTAGCGGCGACAGCGATCTGGAGATCAAATCCGGCGACAGCACCATCAGCCTTTCCGATTCCGAAGCTCGCATTAGCGGTAAAGAAGACGAACTGGAGCTACAGGTTCAAAAGGGCGAAGCGAAGTTAACCAGAGGAAACGAGGAAAAGACCGTAGGCGAAAATGAAATCGCCGGCCTGGATGGCAATCAGGTAAAAGTAGAAAAGAATCCATTAACCCTGGTATCCCCTGCCGATCAGTCTCGATTTTTTACCAACCAGAGCCGACAGGCAGTGAACTTTCAGTGGCAATCCGAAGGAGCAGTCACCCTTCAAGTAGCCAGCGATCGAGGCTTTGCCAGTATTGTTGCCCAGGCCCCTCGTAACGGAGGAAATGCCAGCGCCGCGATTGGACCGGGAATCTACTACTGGAGAGTGATCAAAAATGGTAAAGCCTCCCCGGTCCGAAGATTTGCGGTGTACCAGCAGCAGGCTCCAGTGCTGCAAATGCCTCTGGGAGGAAGTCAGTTTACCTACAGAGAAAGCCCTCCACCGGTACAATTTCTCTGGTCACGTCTCGATGGAGTTACTTCGTACCGAATCGTCGTATCTCAAAACCAGAATTTATCCAATCCAATCATAAACGAGCAGCTCGTAGTAAACAGCATCACCAAGAATCTGGGGCCGGGCACCTATTACTGGCAAATTCAGCCGGTAAGCGCCACAGAAGGCTCTGTATCCAGCAGCGGCGTGGGGTCTTTCTCTGTATCGCAAAAGGAGAATATCGCCGCCCCGATTCCGCTGAGTCCTGTTAACTCCACTTTCGTGCAGGCCATGCTTGAGCGAAACGGCCTTACTTTCAGCTGGAAGCAGGATTCAGAAATCGATTCGCTTAACTTCCAGCTGGCTTCGGATAGTAATTTCCAGAATGTAATCACATCCACCACCGCAGGAAGCAACGTCTTCAGATACACGGGCCCCCTTGCCCCTGGAACCTATTACTGGAAGTTAAGCGGCAGCGGATTCAATTCCAGAGTGGCCCAGTTCCAGGTAGCGGAAAAGGAAGTGCTGGAAACCGTCTTACCGGCTCCGGGAGCCAGCCTCACTTCGCTGGCTTCAGATGTCCAGGTTCGTTTCGCCTGGAAAGGGGGCACAGGAAAATACAAGCTCCTGGTTTCCAGAAATGCGAATCTGGATGGGGCTCGAACAGCAGAAACCGGAGACCGATCCGCCTTCCTGGACGGTCTGGAACAGGGCACCTATTACTGGAAGGTTCAGAGACTTAGCTCCGATGGAGACCTTCTGGGAGAATCGGCACTGTTGAATTTCAAGATTGAGCGAAAGCTGGATAAACCGGACCTGATTTATCCTGTACCTGGGTCCACGGTGGATATGACAGATCTGGACCAGATTACCTTTCGCTGGAAGCCTGTAGAGGGTGCACAAAGCTACACAATCAAACTTTACATAATGGACGGCACCGGGCAGCGGCTTTTAATTACCAGAAATGTAGCAGGTACTGCCTTTGAATTCAAAGATTTGAGCATGCTGGACACTGCCCTGTTCAGATACACGGTAGAAGCCAATGCTCCGGGCCTGGAAGGGGAACCAGGGCAGGCCGCATTTAGAATTTCTCTGCAACTGGATAAGAAACCGGAGTTTATTACACCAGAGGTAATCTTCAAATAGCGATGAATCTCCTGAACTACAGATCTGGCCCGGGTACTGGCAAAGTCTCCTGGCAATGGCTCCTGAATGGGCCCAGAAGTCTTTCTGAAGCGAGAGCCAATAGCCCCCGCAAAAACTCCGTACCGGTTAAGCTATGGGCAGCATTGTTTCTATCTCTCATCTCTCTGCTTTCTCTGGTCGCTCCTCTGGGTGCAGAAACGGAAAACCCGGCCGATGAAAAGATTATCGAGGGTCGTCAGGAAAATCCCAATCTGCCCAATCTATCCGTTTTGATGGAATGGACCTCTGTTAAGATTGCCCAGGAGTATATCTTCCAGGTGGCGGATCTCCAGGGGAGAATACTCATCGATCGCAAAGGACTGAAGGAGCCCAGCGTCGAAGTAAAACTGAAGCCCGGTCGGTACCAGCGCAGAATCGGAATTGTAAATAAGTTTGGAAAGGTTTCCTTCTGGTCACCCTGGGAGACCTTTCGTCTGGTAAAAACCGAAGATCCCAGAATGCAGGAGCTTACTCTCGGGGATCATACTCCGGGACAGAGCACTCGAGTCATTGTTTCCGGAGAAAATCTGGATGAGTTCACAGAATTCGAAGCCAGCTCCGGCAAGAAAAAGGTAAAGATCTGGCGAAAGCAACTGCTGCCGGATGGAAAGGTCGCTCTGGATGTAGATACAAGCTCTCTGGGAAACCAGGCTGAGGTAGACATTGAAGCAAAGAATCCAGGAAGAGATCCGGATCGAGTAGAATCCGCGCTAATCATAGATGGAGACAAAGCCTCCGTAGGTCAGCCTTCGATTGTTCCTGACTTTGATCTTCAGATACCCACAGGCTACACCTGGCTGATTCCTGGATACAATCAGTTTGAACGAGGCGAAACCTGGAAAGGGTCTTTGATCTCCGGTGGAATTCTATTCTTTGGCGCCGCCTCTCTCTACTATGCCAATGAAGCCAATGGCCTGGCATCCGCGGCTAACAACGATTTCTCGTATCAGGTTCTGTCCAATCCACTGCTCTATAATGCCGTGGTGCCCAACCTGTCCATCAATGAGTTTAATGCGCTCCGAGCGGATCAAATCTATCGGTCCAACACGAAAAGTAGCCAGTACAATACTTACAAAAACAATAGCTATGTGGCGGCTAGCATTGCAGGATTAATATATGCCTACCACCTCTGGGATGTATTTACCCATGATTCGCCGGATGGCCTGGCTCTGGTGGCTGAACCCCGATCGCTGAAACCCGAATCCGGTGCGCCTTTTAGATGGAATTCTGTATCCGCTTTTTCCCCGGAGCAAAGAAGCCTTACAGAAACCTACATGGGCGCAGGCTACCAGATACACTTCTAAGCCGCAGCTACATAGACACAGACCAGCACACATCGTAGAAATCTAGCTCCACTTTTTCTCATCTCGATCACGTTCTAAAATCCAGAACCCGGGCTGCGACTGCGCTGCAGTATGAGCTACATTTTCACACGCCCGGACATGGCTCGCTTTGTGCCTCATTCAGAGTTCCGTCCACGCTAGCGGACCAGCAAATCGCCGGACACAGGTCGGACGCATTGAAAGCCGCAACAGGATTTAGAAGGATACCTCGTACAAGACTTCGAACGATTCTGCGACACTTTCCTGCAGGTAATATGGCTCTTCTCTGGCCGGGCTATTGCCAATCCAGTTCTTCCAATCCTCTAGATCAGGGTGCGAAGATAACCGTAGAACAGGATGGCGAATCCTCCCACCTCTCCAAGAATCAGAAGCACCATGGAACCATGGATGATTATCCCAGGCATGCGAAACGGTCCCAGCTGATAGGGCTTGCGAAACTGGTTGTCGGTATCCCCCAACAATGCATGTATTAGATAAGTAATCTGTGCGAAGGCAAAAAATCCTATAACAGAAATCACGGCAATGAGCTCCAGAGGTTCGTTCAAAGAACTGAGCTTCACAAACTCCGCCAGCAGGATTGATGCGAAAGAATAAAGAAGGGAAGCTCTGTGCAGGATGTTGACGTATTCCGGGGCCACAGCCTCTTCTGATCGTAGAATTCCCGAATATTTCCATATCCCGGAAAGAAGGCCGGCCAGAAAGAAAACTCCCGCAGCCAGATAGCATATAGTCAGTGCATTCATATTTTATTTCTCCTGAGTGATTCCAGTTCCCGTGGCGATTTCCGAATGCCGTGGCAGCTTCCGAACACCAGTGACCGCTACCGATTGCCAGCGGCCGTAGAACTCCCTGTTTTATACCACGTTTAATCCGGGAAATCGACCGATTCTATAATTTGCACCAGATTTCCGGGCCCAGGCCGGACGTTTCATCTTGCTGGTATCTAACCGGAAAGCTTGTTCTGGCGAAATTGCCCTGGAGTAAGACCTGTAATCTGGCGAAAGGCCCTGTTGAAGGATGACTTGGAGTTAAAACCTACAGAAAGTGCTATGGACAGAACGCTTCGGTCTGCCTCCTGCTCCAGAAGCTGACAGGCCGCCTGCACGCGGTGACGGTTTACAAATTCAGCAAAGCTAATATCCAGGTGGGAATTCATCAATTCGGATAGCTGATGCGGGGAAATGTCCAGTGCCTCTGCCAGACCGGGCAACCTTAAATCTTCATCTGCATAATAGGATTCTTCAGACATCAATGCATTCAGACGAATGACGATTTGCTCTACATCAAGACCGGCAAGCTTGCTGCGTGCATAGCGAACCCTCTGTATCGCTTCGGAAAACTCCAGCATGGCGGATGGCTGATGGCGCGAAAACCAGTATACCATAATGGCTGCCAG
>JBHIXQ010000025.1:12657-12908 GCA_041984705.1 Leptonemataceae bacterium
CGGAACCGCGAAACAGAATGGGAATGGACCAGATATAGCCAGCGATGTCGGCCAGAATCATGAGCCAGACGTAAAGCAACAAAGTGTGAGCAAAAGGCTTTAGCTCCGATGAAAGGGAGTTAAGAGCTCTGGCCCCTTCGGCGGAACGACGAAGGGGTATCCACAGGGAATAAGCCAGGATCAGAATCTTGGGTCCCAGAACCCAGCCTACCAGCAACCATCCATCCGTTGCCCGCTCCGCAGCATATATC
>JBHIXQ010000026.1:0-12573 GCA_041984705.1 Leptonemataceae bacterium
TGCCTGAACCGGCACGACATCTTATAGAAGGGATCTTTCACAGGCTTTCTCTGTACCTTACCCCGTAAAGAAAAAATCGCTTCTTGAGACTTCCGGACAGTTAAGGACATTCATCAGCATTTCAAGCTATGACAGAGAACAATGATTCAGTTTCGAGCTCGTATTCTCGGCCCGGTGCAGGCCTAGAGGTAAGGTTGCATCTTCTGAACCAGGGAACTGGCTTCTGCTCTACACTTCTCGGGCAGCTCTGCTCTGTTGTGCGATGCAAACAAAATGGAGCGACTGGAATTAATCAGCACATCAACGCCGGCCTTTCTCAGCACCTCATCCAAATCTCCACCCTGACTTCCAACTCCAGGAACCAGAAAAATCATACCAGGAGCCAGCTCCCGTACCCTGGCGAGCTCCTCGGGATCGCGCGTAGCGCCAACCACCAGTCCCAGGTTTTTGAATTCATCATGCCAGTGGCGACATAAACGGGCGACGTGTTGGTAAAGAGGAGGGTCTCCATGGTATTGAAGATCCCGAGCACCGGAGTTAGAAGTAAGACACAGTATAAACGAAGCCCGGTCCTTGCGCTCCAGGAACGGAATCAGGCTTTCTTTGCCCATATAAGGGTTTAGAGTTACGGAATCAGCTTCCAGATCATCGAAAATAGCTGCAGCATAGTGCGATGCAGTATTTCCCAGGTCGCCTCGCTTGGCATCGAGCACAATCAGCGCCCCTGGAGCTCGCTTTCTAATATATTGGATTACATCCTTGAGCAATTCCCAGCCTGCAGAGCCCATAGACTCGAAGAATGCTGCGTTAGGTTTGTAAGCCACTGCAAGATCATGGGTTGCATCCACAACATCTCTAAGATGATCGCCGGCCCCTTGAGCACCGGATTCGTATCCATCGGGCAAACGAGCGGGATCAGGATCCAGACCGACACATAATACAGACTTAATGGTCTCTCTTCTTTCGCGATATCTCGTGTAAAAGGTTGACATTTTGCACTATTCCTATGATCCTTACGCCAGCTTATTCTGGAGGTCTGGCGTGGCTATAAAGATAAACGCTACAAACCTGGCTCAGATGTACAAATGGGCCGCCGAGACTTACGGCGACAAACCTGCATTTGCGACCAGGAATAAAGACAAGGTTTTTGAAGCCATTTCGTTCAAAGAACTGTACGAAATGGGACTGAACCTGGCCACCGGTCTTATTGACCTGGGTGTTCAGGCGAGAGAACATGTGGGGCTCCTTGCCGATAACCGATTGGAATGGATCGTAACTGATTATGCCATTCTAATTGCTGGTGCGGCAGACGTTCCCAGGGGGACGGACGTAACTGATGCGGACGTCACATACATTCTACCGCATTCGGATGCAAAAGTAGTATTCGTAGAGAACAAAGCTGTTCTCGATCGAGTTCAAAAGAACAAAGATAAACTACCAAACATTCAGCACATCATCATGATGGATAAAGACACTCCGGTTCCGGATGGTGTCCTTCGACTGTATGACCTCCTGGAAAAAGGAAAGCAACTACGTGCTGGCGGAGATCGAAAAGCTGAAGAGCGCATGGCGCAAATCAAACCTGACGATCTCTTTACGATGATCTATACTTCCGGAACAACTGGAGCGCCCAAGGGCGTAATGCTTCGGCATTCCAGCATGGTTTCGCAAGTAGAGAAAATCCCAATCGATATAACAACTACGGATCGAATCCTATCCATTCTGCCTGTCTGGCACGTATTCGAACGCGTATTTGAGATGATTGCAATTGGCGGGGGTTGCTGCACTTACTATACGAACGTGCGAAACCTGCGCGAAGACATGGGAATTGTGAAACCCACATTCATGGCCAGTGCGCCGCGACTGTGGGAGAGTATCTATACCGGAATTCAGCAAAAAGTAGAAGGTGGCCCTGGTGTGGCTCGCGGCCTGTTCAAGGCAGCTTACTTTTGCTCAAGACAGGTTAAAGGTGCTCTTCGTTTCCTTAGCTTCAAGCAACTGGATACTACGGGAAGAAACCCCATTGTATCCATGTTCATTGGACTATGGAACATTCTAAGATTCACCATCTTCCTGCTTCCGTTCCTGTTGCTGGATCTAATCGTTCTGCGAAAGATTCGAGCAGCGACCGGTGGAAAACTCCGTGGTTCTGTTTCCGGTGGTGGTGCTCTTCCCATTCATGTGGATGAGTTCTTCAACAACATCGGAATCCCTGTACTGGAAGGCTATGGCATGACCGAAACCTGTCCTGTACTGGCGGTTCGAACCTGGGGCAAACTGGTGATTGGCTCTGTAGGGCCTATCTATCCGGACACCGATATTCGGATCGTAGATATCTCCAACGGAGATTTTATCTACACTACCGAAAAGGGCGGATCTGCCAAACGAGGCATCAAAGGTGAAATTCATGCCAGAGGACCACAGGTTATGCGCGGGTACTACAAGAATCCCGAAGCAACCGATAAGGTTCTCAAAGATGGCTGGATGAACACCGGTGACCTCGGCATGATTACCTTCAACGGTACACTGAAAATCGTTGGTCGTTCCAAAGAAACCGTCGTTCTTCTGGGTGGCGAAAACGTGGAACCGGTCCCAATCGAGAACAAGCTTTCCGAGTCTCCACTCATTGACCAGGTAATGGTAGTGGGTCAGGACAAGAAGTATCTGGCAGCCCTGGTTGTTCCTTCTCTGGAGCAATTCAAGGACTATGGAGATACTCTGGAAGCAATCGCGAAGAATGAAGAAGTAGCCAAACTTCTACGCAACGAAGTGAAGAAGCTGGTTTCTAGCGAAGCCGGTTTTAAATCCTTCGAAAAAGTGGTAGATGTAAGACTGCTTCCCAAACCATTCGAAGTGGGCGATGAATTGACCAACCTGTTCAAAATCAAGCGGCACGTCGTAACTGATAAGTATCAAGACGTTATCAATACGATGTACGATTGATGGAGCATGCTTCAGAAGCCTTATACTGGAAACCCGCCCTGTCTCAGGGCGGGTTTTTTGCCTGGATAAACACTCGTGCATGCTAACGATTATCTCTGGGAGTTAATTCTAACTGCCTATCCATTTCGCTGGATTGTGGGACGAAAGGTAGCTGCCGGATCCACGGGTTGCGTATTTCGGCATGGATCACGATTACTGGCTCTTACCGTGCAATACGGCAAGCCACCTGGAGCACCGGTGATCTATGGATATCACCATGCATTTCGAGGAACAGTCATTTACCCGTTGATGGATCCATTCTTTGTAGAAATACCGGATGTAATTGGTCCTGATAATCGAAAAACCTACCTGGTTTGTAGCGAGTTAATGGATCCCATCCTCCCTGAAGATAGCTCTGGAGGACTGGATGCCCGGTATCAGGAAGTGGGACCAGAGGGCGATATACTCGAAGAAAAAATCCGTAAGCCTGGAGACCTTCATCCTGGGCGAGTGCCCAACCTCTCGGATCGCTACGGATTCAGCTGCTTTCGGGATATTCTGGCGCGACTGGACGATTACGATCATCTAACCTTTGTAGAAAAGAATCTGGAATTCACGGGAAAAAGCCACGGATTATTTCGCTTTCGAGCCGCCCATAAGGATGAACCATTTAAATTACCATCTGGCTGCCAGGGGGCTCCTATACTGGATGAGGACGCTCGAATTGTGTCATTGATTACTGGAGGAGATTCAAAAAAGAGAATCTACTACGGACTGGATCTCTGGAAATTTTTGAGCGAATCGCAATTCTCTGGCGAAGGCCATTGAACATCCACAACAAGTCCCAGGTGATCGGAACCCGGGATTTCAATTTTTTTGAAGCCTGAAACATTCAGATCATTGGATACCAGTATTCCATCGATGGGCAGGCGAAATAGATTCGGCCATTGGGCAGAATAGGTGCCTCGAAAGAGATTTTCCGTGAAGGAAGCCGAAAACACTTTTTTCAGCCCTGTGCTTTCCTGGAGATGCTGCATGTCTGCAGACCAGTCCACGGAGTTAAAGTCGCCGGTGACCAGAACTGCATCCTTCTGATTTGCACTTTCTGCCAGATGTTTTAGTGCCCGCCTGTGAATCTCCAGTATGCGAGGATTGAACGGAGCAACTGGATGCACTGTAATCACAGACATCCTGGACGGTGCATTGCAATGGCGGTACGCCCCTTGCGATTGATATAATTCCAGGTCAAAGGAGACCAGAGTCTCAATCCGAGTTGAGATTTCCTTCACATTCTTTAGAGGAACCCTGGAATAGATTCCGGAGCCGAAGTACGGATGCGTCGTATCGATTCTTTGATAAGTGTAATCAGAGAGCTGCGAGCCGAGCACCGCATGATGTGGTACATCCAGTTCATGCAGGATTATGATGTCCGGATTCCAGTGTCTGATGGTTGCCAGCACCGATGGCATAGTTTCTCTTGAATTGTAAAGATAGAGATTCGCATGCAGAATGCGAATTTGATCTGGCATGCCCGGGGCTGCAATTTCCGGGGCCTTCACTCCCTTTTGCACAGGTCCAAGAATAGAAACCAGGGAATACAGGCTGAGCGCCAGGGGCGGAAGAATCCATGGCCATCCGCGAGACTTATACGAGAGCAGGAAGAAGCCGATGGAAGCTATGCTAACAAGACACAGGGCCATCAAGGGCCAGCCAGCAAAGGACTGCGCGATGGTGATGGCCCAGTTAAAAACCCCGGTACCGGTAGATGTGCTGGCAAAACCGGTACCAATTAAGATGACAACAGCAATGAAATAGGGAATAACTGAATTTGCTCGATTCTTCATGCCTCTTGAAAAAGACGAACACTGAGGAAAGAGCTTCGCATCAGAATCAATACCTGATGCGAATTCGGTCCGCAGAGGGCTTTAGCTGCAATCCATAGCCTTTAACGGAATGTCCGGCTCCATCTACCTTGAAACTCAATTTCTGCAGGTCCAGAAAGCCCAGGTTTAGATGGAGTGTTTTCAGGGCAGATTGCGACAGTCCTGGAAATTCAATTACCAGTTCGCCTTCCGATCTTTCTAGCTGGCCGCTGATGGATATATGGCCACCATGAATGGGAAATGGTCCGAACCTCAGAGGGGCCCCCTGAAGCTCCTTTCGTTTGAGCCCGGAAAAGATTCTTAGATGATCTCCTCTATCTGCTACTACGAACTCTCGCAACAGAATCAATAACTCCGCGGCGGCCCAGCCATGAAAACCATCGCCCATGACACCACCTCCGGTGTTGGGATGAATGGCTTCTGGATAGGTCCATAATTGAGTTCTGCTCTGCAATACTCGCTTCAGCACCCTTCGTGCTTCTTTCACTTCATCCAGGCGAAGCAGACATTGCGCCATCTGCAAACTCAAATAGATGTTGAAGCCGGAATGAATGATAGGATGAAAGAATAGGCCTCGCAAAAAGAATTCGCGGTAGATTGTCATCACCGTGCTTTTTTCTTCTGCTTCTGGCAGGATCTGAAGGTCCAGAGGATAGAGCATGCAGATGCTTCCAATCATTCCGGAATCCACCGGACGAGACGGGGCTGCGGTGAGTACGCCATATTTCTGCCTATCTTCCAGAGAAAGAGTCAGAAAATCCGATCGATAGGTGGATTCCTCTTTGTCGAAGGCCTTCTGATCCCCTGTCTGCCCCAGCAGCCCGGCCACGTAAGAAGCTTCCCGAACCCCTCCAATACTCCATAGATTATCCCAGTAATAATGATCTGCTGGACCCAGGTGCTCTGCACTGAAGCCGGCAGGCATGAGCCTCTTTTCGTATCCCCGCTTTCTCTTTTTGCGAATCCAGTCCACCCCTCGGCGAATCGATTCGTAGCTGGATTTTAGAAGCTCTACATCGCCAGTCATTCTGGCAAAATGCACCAGAGTCCAAATGGCCTGACCGTTGGAATCCCATTCCCCTTCATGCGAGCGAAAGAAACCGTCCTTTTCCTGGCGATCCGGATAGGTTTCCAGTACAGTCCTTGCCTGCTTGAGATAGTTCCAGCCGGCAAGGGCACTGATCATGTACGCTGCATCTCTAAACCAGAACTGTCTGTAGGTGAATACGCCGGGAGTAATCTTCTTTCCGGTCTGAAGCGAAAGCACAAAGCCTTTGTTAATTTGAGCAGCCTGATTCCAGAGTCCACGAGCGGATTGAAATACGGAGCCGGGTTGAATATAGCGAGCCCATTGTTCTCCACTCTCCTTCATCTCGGTTTCCAGAAGATCCTGGCTACGAAATCGACTGGTTAGAGGAAAATCATCCTGAACGATGAGCTTTTCGCGCATCTTTTCGCCTTCTTTGCGAATATCGTCCAGTTGAGGAGCTTCACTTTGCTTTCGCAGAGCTGATCGATTTTCAAACTCCAGTTCCGGAGGCAATACCTGCTCGTAAGTTCTTGCATGAAATCGAATTCGACCTTTGCCTTTCAGTCGATAATGAAAAGCTCCGGTGGCAATACCGTAGGGACAGTTAATTTCTCCCACCATGGTGCGGTTGAAGTAGGCATCTCCGCGCTCCAGAGAAGAACAGACCACAAGATCCGGCGTATCCAGCAGACCAATTTCTTCGTTCCCATTAATAACGATTGTGCCGCCCATCTTAT
Source organism: Leptonemataceae bacterium (assembly GCA_041984705.1). GTDB lineage: Bacteria > Spirochaetota > Leptospiria > Leptospirales > Leptonemataceae > UBA3465. The sequence continues at coordinate 6,573 of JBHIXQ010000026.1, forward strand.
CGGGGCTGAATTTTAAATCATTGATGAGAGCGGCCCCTTCCGGATTGAACGGGCGAACACCTATGATGATTTCCCAGCCTGGCGACCCAGATTCCCACTCCACCAGGTTTAATATAGATCCATCTTCTCTGGGCGATCCGCAAACCTTCCATGTAACATGAATGTCATCTCTGCTATAGGTGGTGATGGGCAGAGGAAGATCCCCCTGAAGTGTCTGCTCCACCTTCACCTGTCCCCGGGCTGGTAGATAGATACGACCGTTCTTCCAGAGGGCTATTTCAATGCTATAGTAGCCAATAACCGGACTCAGTCCTCCGGCTGGATCGATCAATGCGAAAGAAGGGGTATTTGGTCCGCGAACACCCAGCCAGTTTCTATGGGTAAGGTTCAGACTGAGCATGGAACCTGCTCTGGGAATGAACGAAGGATCCTCTGGATTATACTGGCGCTCTACCCAGTAGGGGCCTGCGAAGTTGCGATAGAACTGAAAAAAGCAATAATTCCACATTCCACTGGCAATCACTCTGGAGGCCAGGGGCAGATTTTCCGCTGGAAACAGCGCACTACTGGGATTGGTTAAACGAAAACCGCCTGAAATCAGACGACTGACATCTGGATGGAGCCCCATGAAGCGCGCCAGGCCGGACAGCCCGCGACGCATGATGGTGCTCTTCATGATCTACTCTCCGGCCAGTGCTTCCTCTTCGGACTCATAGATGTCGAACATGTCCATGAGCTCCACTACCTCAAACACTTTCCGAACAGCCAGGGATAAATTACAGAGCTTCAGATTCCGCCCGGACTCTTTAAGAGTTCTCATCAGAGAAACAAATACCCTCAGGCCGGAAGAGGACATGTACTCCACATCGTCCAGGTTCAGTACGATGCTCTTCTGATCATTTTTTTGTATGATGTCATTTAGCTCGTTTTCAATTTCGGAAGCCAGATGAACATCCATGCGACCATGGAGATAAACCACCATGTTGGAACCGCTTTCTTTTACTTTCAGACTCATATGCCCTCAATCTCGGATTTCTATTGTATTGGACTATCCATATACGCAAGGATAAGACGAAAAAAAGTCACACTTTTTTTTCCATTCGAAGGTAGTTCACTCCACCCTCTCTGCGATATTGCACCCGGTCCATCAGGGACCTGATTAAAAAAACACCGAAGCCCCCCTTGCGCCTTCCGGCAAGGTTCTCATTCACATCGGGTTGAGCCACCTCGTCTATATCGAACGGTCGGCCCCGGTCTTCGAATTCCATTCGAAGCAACCGGCCCTGACCAATCTGGATCTTGCACAGAAAGTCAGGTTCAAGAATCTTGCTTTCTTCAAATGCATGTAGAATGATGTTTGTGGCGGCTTCATCGGATACTAGAAGTATATCTTCCTGGGCCTGACCCACAACTTCATTTTGTTCCAGAATCCGAGTTATTTCATCTCTCAGCATGGGAACGCTGGAGGCCCGGGCTGGAAACCGAAACTCATAATGCTGGCCTTTGACATCTCGATACAATCGCGTGACAAGCATGGTGAAGTCATCGTACTGAAGATCTGATTCTGCAAATCTGGTTACATTCTTATAGACCAGATCAATCAGTTGAGTGGCCGGCAGCCCCCGATTTTCTTCCAGCAGACGTTTAAAATTGTCCAGGCCATACTCCTCGTTTTCCAGGTTGATGGCTTCCACCACTCCGTCGGTATATAGAATTAGAAGATCCCCATTGTTGACCAGGGTTTCCCGGCTTTCAAACTTTCCGGATCCGGACGGCACAACACCCAGGGGAGCTCCTCGGGAATTTAGCACTTCCGTGGCGCCATCCTTACGAACCAATAGCATTTCATTGTGCCCGGCGGATGCATATCGCAACGTTCCATTCCCCGGATTATATCGGGCAAGAAACACTGTTACGAACATTCCAGATTCACTCTCTTCGTAGAGCAAATCGTTTGCCTGCCTCAGGATCTCTGCCGGATTTCTTTCTGTGCGAATAATCGTTCTCAGGATAGAACTGGACACGGCCATGAACAGTGCGGCCGGCAATGACTTTCCAGAAACATCCGCAACCAGCATGGTGACTTCTCCATCATCGCTATGGACATGATAATCGTAGAAATCGCCGCCGGTGGTTCGCGCCATAATGGATCGGGCCCCCAGTTCCATATATTGATGAAACGGAATTCGGGACGGAAGAATATTCTTCTGGATCTTTGAAGTAATCTCTACTTCCTTTTCCATCGCTCTCTTGGCCAGGAGCTCCTCATTCAGCTTGAAGTTCTCATACCCCCGCATCGTCTGCGAAACAATGGTAGTAAGCAAAAGAAAGTCTTCGCGGTGGAAGCTACCGGACTCAGGATCTGCAACACAGAGCAGTCCAAAGGGATCCTCGCTACTGGAAGCTTTCATGGGAATAATAATACAGGATCTGGATTCGTATAGATCCGGTCTTTCGATCTGAGCCAGGGCAGGATCATCGCCAAAATCTTCCACGAACAGAGGCATGCCCTGCTCCATCACCCGTTCAGAAAGCTTGAACGTATAGAGAGATTCGTCCTGGGAGTAGTCTCCCTGTCTGGCCACCACTTCCAGATTTCCCTGAGCATTCTTCAACAGGAAGCTGGCTCGCCCGGCCTTCAGGTCTTCGCATATTACGTGCAGTACGTTTGCAAAAAGCTCTTCGATGGAGTGTGCCTCCACCAGGATTCTGGCCACAGAGTGCAGACTGGTTACTTCCCGGAGTTTCTTTTCCAGCTGCTCATTGGTGCTCTGCAGATCATCCAGAAGCATCCTTCGCTGCAGTGCGATAGCTACCGAATCACTGAAACTTTCAAAAATCTCCAGATCCTGCTGCGTAAAATCTGCCCGATCAATGGTATTTAGAACCTCAATAACGCCGATTACCCGGTCGCTTACAATCAATGGACAGGCCATCAAATTTCGAGTAACGTTTTGCGCCACTTCATCCACTTTCTTGAATAGTCGTGGATCGTTCTGGGCATCATTGACGATGATTGATTTTTCTTCTCTGGCGCATATGCCCACAATGCCCTGCCCCTGAGGAATTCGCATCCCTCGAAGCTGGGTCTGTTCCCCGGAAATGACATCAAAGACCATTTCGCCGGTGGACTCATCGTTCAAAAATACACTGGCACTTTCTGCATGGATCACTCGGCGCGCACTTAAAAGCACCACCTGGATCATCTCGTTCAATTCCCTGGATGAGTTGATTACGTTCGATACTTCCAGAACCGTTTTGAGTTGATAACCGGCTTCCTTCACCTTCTGGTTGAGGTGAGCATTCTCCAGAAGCAAGAGGAGACTGCTTTTGAAATTTAGCCTGAGGTTGGGAGAATCTACATAGCTGCTTTTTAATAGAATGGCAAACGTGGCCGCAAAGTTACGAACCAGGTTGAGATCGTTTTCATAGAATTTATCAAAATACAGCGGACGTCTTAGAATGATCGCACCAATTTCGCCATCCTGCGAGGACAGTACAATTGACAGGGCCGCCTGATTTCCGGGGCTTTCGCTTTCTTTCAGTTGTTCGTCCGGCCCGATGGCTTTATGAGGAATGATATTTCTGCTGGATCTGGACTTAAGGCTTTCCAGGGCAAGCTGTTCCGCTTCGGCGGAATGAAGATCTTCACGAAATGGGAACAAGGTGCCTTCATCTGTATAGAGGAAAAGATTTCCTTCCCCTGCACGAACCATGCGACAGGCTTCATCCAGGGCAAGCTCCAGGATGTAGTCCACTTCCGCGTTCCGGCTTATGGTCACGAAACCTTTGCCGGTCTTCTGAAGAAGAGGTAGGCTCAACTCATGGCACCTCTAACATGTTCTACAATGGCAGCGGAATCAAATAGCTCTATAGGTCGATTTCCCGCAAACTCAATGGCGGCCGGAGCGAACTCTCCAACAGTCATAAACACACCCCGCTGGGCGCCCCGCTCCTTCATCTGCTCATGAAACTCTCTCATCTGATTCTCGGACACTGTATTTAAATCCCTCTGCAGATAGAACAGAGCGTAGAAGCGACGATTGGCTCGCTTCATTGCATCGGTTTCTGAAACCAGCGCCGTTATCGCGGTGTCTCGATTCATGTTTATCTGGTTTATTGAGAAACCCATGTTTTCGATCATCTTTCTGGTTACAGCTTCGAACTGAGCACCGGATGCGATCATAAAGTCCTTTATTGAATCGTCTGTGCGAAAATCAGAGTACTGCTTCAGTTTCTGGGCTACGTCCCGGTAATCTGGCTTAATGGAATTTAGCTTTTCCCAGTGTTCGATGGCCGTATGCATATCTCGATTCAGTTCCGCAGCTGCCGCAGCCATGTAATGCAGCTGCAAGAACATATCGGATTTCTTATCTACCAGCTTCAGGGCTCTCTGAAATTCGGCCACGGCCTGAATGTAGGATTTTTGATCCATCATCACCAGGCCTCGAGTAAGTATAACCCGGGGCTTCAGATCCTCATCCTTCAATGCCTTTTCCAGAGCCTTCAGGGCCCCGTCCCCATCCTGCAAGAAGCGAAGGGTCAGGCCAAGATAGTAATGTGCATTTGCATCGGAAGGAGCCAGTTGAGTGGCTGTCTGAAGAGCATTTCTGGCCTCCTGATAATTGTTCATCTGAAAATGAGCCTGCCCCAGAGCACACCAGGAATCTGCATGGGCTGGGTTCAATCTGGTTGCCTGGGTCAGAAATTTAATGGCTTTTGGCTGCAGCCCACCGCGCTGAAAAAGCTTACCTACCTCATAGTAGTTTTCATAGTTATCTGGCTGCACCTGGGTGAGTATCAGGTACTCATTCTTTGCTTCGGTGTAGTTACCAATGGATAGCTGAGAATCTGCAAGACGCTTTCGCACCTCTGGCTCCGGCGTATCTGGAGAATACTTTGCAATCTTTGTACATCTTCTATAGTTCAAAATTGCATTGCTATAATCCCCGGTCTTCTGATGACAGAGCCCCAGCAGATACACTGCCTTCATGTTTCTGTCATCCTTTTCCAGCATCCGGTTCAGAAGGACAATGGCATCCTTGTATTTACCTCGACTGATGAGATTTTCGATTTCTTCGATCTTTTTGGGGCCGGCCAGGGAAACGACGAAGTAGTAGGCTCCCACAAAAATGAAAAGAGCCAGGGCCCCCAGGATTATATAGGAAGTTAAGGTCACGCTATTGCTAGAGGACGGTAAAATGCATGGCCTTGCAACCAGTTTTAGAGCGCGGCATCCATCAGTGCCTGGATCGGTCACCGAACTGTATTGAGTGGGCTGTAAATTCATCTGGTAGACGCTGTGCCTCCCAGGGGAAAAATCCTTGTAGGGCAACCGGGCCCCGGAAATTTGACTCATCCGATTGGGGGCGTAGCTCAGTTGGGAGAGCGTTAGAATGGCATTCTAAAGGTCAGGGGTTCGATCCCCCTCGTCTCCACATCCCACATACTGGACATTTCTCGACTCCGATGGTTAATTGGCTTCAGAAGGCCTCATCGGGTCTGGAGAATAACCATGGCAGTTCGAAAAATTCTAAGAATCGGTCATCCCTTGTTACGGCAACGCTCAGAAGAAGTACCGGTTACCGAAATCCGTTCCTCGGAAATCAAAAAGCTCATTCGTGATATGTACGACTCCATGGAGTCCGCCGACGGCATTGGCCTGGCTGCTCCTCAGATAGGAGTTTTAAAGAGAGTGGTAGTGGTAGGATTCTATCGCACCGATCGCTACCCGGAGCTGAAGGATGGAATCGAACGCCGGATTCTGATCAATCCAGAGATCGAGGTGCTGGATTCCCCGGAAGTGGGATTCTGGGAAGGCTGCCTCTCTGTGCCAGACATGCGGGGCTATGTTGAGCGAAAACGCAAGATCCGGCTGAAATTCTACGACGAAAAAGAAGAATTCCATGATGAGATCATCGAAGGATTCGATGCAGTGGTGTATCAGCATGAATGTGATCACCTGGATGGGGTTCTGTACGTGGATCGATTGAAGGATCCC
>JBHIXQ010000026.1:12583-12838 GCA_041984705.1 Leptonemataceae bacterium
TACAACGATGAACTGGACATGGCGGACCGGGGAGCCGGAAAAGCACCTGCCCAGGTAGTTTAATCGAATTTACCAGATATTCTCCTCACCCGACCCCGGAATGGCCCTGATTTCTGGATTTCTACGCGATTTGCGACCTGAATTGCCAGCTTGACAATAACCGGGGCCTTGCAATAAATCATATATGTATACTTACTCTCGAGTCCTGGCGCTTTTTCTTGCCGCCGGATTTCTAGCTGTCTGCAGTGGATGTCT
>JBHIXQ010000027.1:0-12408 GCA_041984705.1 Leptonemataceae bacterium
ATGAAATTCGCGAAGTCTGCACCAGCGAGAATTGTGGACGCGCGCTCTGAGTCTACGCCAATAAGAAATGCGGAACTGACCTCGGCACGAAATGAAGATGAGAGCCTGGATTTCGCAGAAGAACATTCGGAGGTCAAAAAACGACGATCCAGCCAGGGGAGCGTCCCGTCCGGACTAGCTCACTTTTTTGCACTGCTAATACTGGCCGGAATGCATCATATGCATGTATTTGCCACTTCCGGTCTGGAAACCATGGCATTTGCTGTGTTTCTATTCTTTGGAATAAATTTTGTCTGGATTCAGCCACAGCGAAATGCCGCCGGTCTCTGGTTTCTTACCATTGCATGCCTGCTGCGACCGGATGGTGTAATAATTCTGGCCGTGGCCTGGCTCTGTACGGCCGGTGGCCGGATCATTTTCTGGAAGAGACATCGTAAAGCTGCCCATGCGACATCGGCGAAAGCCGCACAGAATTTGCTATCCATGCCCTGGTTTCATCTTCTGGCCATCGCACTTCTTCTGGTGCTGTACCAGGCCTGGAGACTGTACTACTATGATTCTTTTTTTCCCAATACATACTATGCGAAATCTGCGTACGATCCCTATCCATTTCAGGGTTTGCTCTACATAGGTTTGTTCTATAAATCCTACTGGTATCTGGCTGTACTGCTACTTCTATCGTGCCTTCTTTCCTGGCGCTATTGCCTTTCTCATCGCTGGTGGACTTTGCTCCTCATACTGGTTCTCTGGCATGCATACGTTTTATGGGTGGGCGGCGATTTTATGTTCGCTCGATTTCTGATTCCAATTCTGCCTGTCATGGCTTTCAGCATTGCATGGCCCATGGCATCCGCCCTCTCCTCGCTTACTACGAAAGTCAGTATCGCAGATACCTCTCAGTCAGGGATTCCCGAGCATCCAGGGCAGGCGGAGACGAAATCAGTATCAGCTCCTCGTCCAGGCTTTCCGTTGCAGAGTTCGCACAGCCAATTCCCTCTACCTCGAATGTCATTTCTGAATCCCGGCAGATGTATCCTGCTTTCAATAGCCATTCTCATTATTCTGCCGGTACTTCGCATAGACCCTTACGAAAAGCTGAGACAGGAAAAGAAAGCTCCGGAAATCCAGGGAATCGTAGAGGAACGTTTTTACTATCCCAGAAGTAGGATGCAGGAATTGGCAGCGCTTGCCAGATCCTATTCTTCCACAATACGGGAAAACCAGGTGCGACTGGCCTTTCATGGGGGGGCCGCCTTTCTGATCTACTATCTGGATCCCGAGTATGCCCTGGAGGCCTCTACTGGACTCACCGATCGCAAGTTGGCCAGACGGATTCTTGCCAGCCGGGGGCGCATTGGCCATGAAAAAGAGGCCACCCTGGACTATATGCAGGAGCGCAATATCGACATTTATATGTGGCCTCCGGACTCGAACAGAAAAAGTAGGACTATCCGCTTCCAGGGATTCTGGCAGGACTGGCAAATCATAGAGCTGGATTCAGATCGACTAAGATCCTTGCTGGCCCATCCCACAATCAGCATGCCCTATTCCAAATGAGAAAGCCCGGGCAATCAGAAAACGCAGCCAGATAAAAAGCTGATCCATCGAGGATGAACGGGCCACTGCCATCAGAAATAGTGCTTTATGGATTTTCCGTTTACCGTAACGGGCCTACATTGCAGTAATGTCCTGTGCAACCCGGATCGGCCGAAAAAACAAATAAGAAGACCAGCACCGGTGCACTCCCCTGGCTTCTGGCAGCCTTGCTGGCCATGCTCATGTGTCCGACCCTGGAAGCCAGGATGCCTGTGCAGACCGAGGGCGAGAGCTCCCGGGATTATTATCAGTTTCTATTTCTTTATGATCATACGCTGACCCCCGGGCAATCGGAGTACAACTTCCATCCATTTTATACGACCTATGAATCCTCGGAGAAAGCCTACGATTTTAATACCTTCCTCTATCCCGTATTTTACGAGCATGGCACGAACTACTGGCGCAAATGGACTTTCTTGTACCTATTTACCGGCGAAGATCGTTATCGCGAAAAAGAAAAGAAGGATTCGGACATATTTCTAGCCCCTCTTTTCTACTGGGGCTACGGAAATACAGAACGAGAACAGTATTTCAGTATCTTTCCTTTTTACGGTCGGATTCGCAATAAACTTGGCTGGTCGGAAATTGGATTTGTTGCCTTCCCTCTCTACGTAAACTGGTCCCATCGCAAATACCAGGCCCATTCCATCCTATGGCCCATCATAATGTGGGGAGGCGATGGGCGAGTGAGATCCGATTTTCGCTTTCTTCCGTTCTATTCCAGAAAGCTTCATCGCGGATCTTACGATTATAAGTCTGTGCTCTGGCCTTTTTTTCAATGGGGAAGCACTGACTTGAACAAGAGGGACCCCAGACATCATTTCATGTTTTTCCCTTTCTATGCCAGAAAATGGTCGGATTCAGGCGATCTATCCTCTCATTCCATTCTGTATCCATTTTCCCTGGTAGCCTGGGGATACGATAGACAGAGAGAAGCGACGGAGTTTCGCGCGCTCTGGTTTCTTTACCAGGACATCGAAGGAAAAAACCCATATATCTCAAAATACGTGATCTTTCCTTTTTACGCATCCTATCGTTATGGAAATCCAGAATTACCCTATCAGAAATCCATGGATTTCTATATGTTGCTGGCAGGACAGTTAAGTACCAACTCCAATAGCGTTCAATCCGAGTACGACTTTTTCATTCCCTTTTACTACAATCATAACCGCTACTATACCCGCGAGAATCAGCAGGCTCATTCACTGAAGATCTGGCCTCTGTTCCATTATTACGATGATCCGGCCCGAGGCACCGGCTGGCAGACCATCTCTCTGTGGCCTTTCCCGGACGATACAATGGATCGAATCTGGGGTCCTCTATACTCCATTGCAGAATGGAGAACAGAAAGTAACGGGGACCGGTACTTTGGAATGCTCTTTAGATTGTATTCGCAAAGATGGAACGACCAGGAAAATCATGTTTTCTTTGCTGGCTTTGACTATCATGATGCACCCAAAAGAACCGAATTTCTTTTACTGGGCGGTCTGCTGGGTTACAGTCATATTCCCGACGAAGAAGGAACCATGCGACATTACCTAAATCTACTCTGGTTTAAGCTATGATCTGGCTACTAAGAACTTACATCTATGATCCCATCATGGGAGCGGGCAGTACGCTGCTTTTGCTTTTTCGCACCTTTCTACAGTTTCCTTTTCTGTGGTTCAAGAAACGGGAAACTCTCAAGCAAATGTATGTGGCCGGACTCAAGTCCCTGTTTGTGGTTAGCGTCGTGGCCACGTTCACGGGAATGATTCTTTCGCTTCAGACCGGACTGGCGCTCAAGGACTTTGGACAGGAGGAGCAGATCGGTAATGTGATCGTTGTGGCTCTGACACGAGAAATGGCTCCCTTTATGACAGCATTGATTCTTTCAGCGGCGGTGGGTTCAGCCATGGCTGCAGAAATCGGAACCATGACAGTTTCGGAAGAAATCGATGCTCTGGAAGTAATGTCCATCAATCCCATCCGCTATCTGGTGCTTCCCCGAGTTGTGGGATTCAGTCTGATGACGCCGGTCTTGTCCAACTATGCCAGCCTGCTGGGAGTTCTGGGAGGAGCCCTGGTGGCCAAGACTCAGCTCGGTGTAGATACCAATACCTATTTCAACCTGGTTATGGAAGTGTTGCTGGGAAATACTGGACTGAAAGACATCTGGGTAGGAAATTTGAAGGCGTTGCTGTTTGGACTGACCATCTCTTCCATTTCCTGCCAGCAGGGCCTCACGGCCACCGGCGGGGCCATTGGAGTGGGTGTGGCGGTTCGCCAGTCCGTGGTACTTTCCTATCTGTTTGTAATTATCTTTGGTTACTTTACCACGGCGCTCTTTTATAGATAGAACGTAAATACTCCTGACGCAAAAGGCGAGGTACGCGAAAAGGAAATCTGTTAGACCGATGTTAATGAAATGGCTAAATAAATCGGCAGTTATACTGATCGGCTCTGTATTCTGGATTCTGGTCATTGGACTGATGAGCTTAACGGTTCTGATGCCGGCGGAGCGGAATCGGAATCTGCAATATTATTTTCCCATCGTATTGAAGTCTGCCGAAGGCATCAAGATCGGATCCAGGGTTCAGATTCTGGGCGTGGATCAGGGCTATGTTAACTATCTGCGATACACTCCTCTGGATGCAGAAGGACGCATCATTCTGGAAAACAAGAAGTCCACCGCCCGACCAAGCGACAGCCAGGTAGTAATTGCAGTTTTGAACATGCGATCATTGCCGCTCTTGTATCCGGATTACAGAATCTACACTCGATACCCGGCAGTAATCTCGGATAAGATCATCGATATTCGGCCGGGCAGCGAAAAAGCCGGTGCAGCCCTGCAGCCGGTGCTCTGGAATTCTCAGGAGATGCTCTTCTTTCGCACCACGGGAAGCCTTCCCGGTGGCAACCGGCCGGTTCAGAGCCTGGTCCAGGCATCCAACTACGATGACCCTTTAACTATTGTAGCCGATGTAGTGAATGAAAACCGAGGGGATATTCGCAGAATTGTGCGAAATGTGGCCCAGACCACGGATAAAATCAATACTCCCGGAACGGGAACTGTAAGCATTCTACTCCATGATCCGGTGCTTCTAGATCGCACCAACGCCTCTTTGAGAGATCTTCTGGTGGTGGTGCGAGAAGGACGACTCCTGGCAGAAGATCTACGCGAAAGTCAGGCACCCATTTCATTTCTGGAAGCCTATCTGATTACCATGCTAAGGCTGGCAGCCGGCGCTCCGCTTTAGGATGGCCCTGCCGATATATCATCGAGAAATACCATGAGCAGCAACACCAATCCTTACGACAATTCCACTACTCCCACGCATAAGATAAGCGATGAAGTGGTCATTGAAATGAAGGGCATCCATAAAGCTTTTGGAGAAAGAGAAATCCTCAAGGGCGTGGACATTAAAGTTCGCCGCGGCGAAGTGATGGTACTTCTGGGAGGCTCGGGAACCGGAAAGTCAGTGAGTATTCGACACATCATCGGACTTCTGAAACCGGATCAAGGAGATGTTTTGATTGATGGAGAATCCATGGTTCATGCCTCCAAAAAGAGAATGGAGAAATTGCGGGGTCGCATGGGAGTGCTCTTTCAGAGTGGGGCTTTGATAAACTGGCTTTCAGTTTATGACAATGTGGCGCTTCCTCTGCGAGAACATCGATTGGTAAAGGACGATGAGATCGATGCAATCGTAAAAGAGAAGTTAAAATACATGGGCTTGATGCCGGCCATGAATCTTTTACCTTCGAATATTTCTGGAGGTATGAAAAAAAGGGCAGGTATTGCAAGGGCACTAACTACCAATCCAGAAATATTGCTATATGACGAACCAACGTCCGGGCTGGATCCGGTATTGAGCCAGGTCTTCAATGAATTGGTGCGAAAGGTTCAAAGAGAGCTCAATGTAACTCAGGTAGTGGTTACCCATGATATGGCATCCGCCTACTACATCGCGGATCGAATTACCTTTCTATACCAGGGGCAGGTCGAGATGGTAGGAACCCCTGACGAAATTCGCAACACAGATAATCCTGTGGTCCAGCAATTCATTCAGGGAAAAACGAAAGGTCCTCTGATCCTGGATGCCGGTGATCCCACTACTCGAAAGAAAGCCTAGCTCTGCCAGAGTTTCTTCTGAGCTCACAACCAGATTAGATCAGGCGGAGCTTGCTTCTTAGCCTGCTTCTTAGATTCCGGAAATTCCAATTCCAGTATAAACCGATTCCTTTCAATGCTGGTCTACTGTGAGCCGTCCAGTTTATTGAATAAAGCTTTGCCGGACTCCAGGATTTCAATGGAAACGATTTTACGATTCTTCAATTCAATCAAAGTTAAGCGGCCGGGTTGTTTGGGGAATCGATCTCCCGGTCCGGCTTCGCGAATCAGATGCAATACATAGGAATATTCCCTCATGGCAGGAAGGGCAAACATGACACTTACCAGATAGGGCATCCTGTGAATATCTGCGATAATCACTGCATCGTGTTTATCCAGCCAATCCTGCCCGGACGATTCCAGTTCTTCGTGCAGGCTATCCTTTGCATCCATATCTGCCAGAAAGACCACATGGCGAACGGATGAATCCAGAATCTTGATATTTCCGTGCTGGTCTTCGTATCGAATGGCATCAAAGGTATCTCCCACGGCCCATTCATCCGCCAGCAGGGTTGAATTGTCCAGGACCAAAGAGAATAGCAATACTCCGAAAATAGTGCGCGATAATCCGCTGAATCTCGCCAGATGATTTCTTTCTATTAGACTCATACTGCTTCCTCGTTTCTTCCTGAATCAATGCCTAACATAGTGCCCGGATGGTTGCAGAGTTCAACCACAAATGGCTGAATCGAAGGCCTGAACCTCCAAGCCTGACTTTGTCACTATCATAAATCAGGATCCGCCAAACGTTTCCAGTAGCACCTTCCTGCGAAAATCGAAAATCTGTTCCAGGCGAGGACGAATCAGGAACGGATGCATGCTCCTACCAATCAGCCCCCAGGGTAATGCATAGTGCACCAGATCCCGGCAGAGCAATCCATGCTCGGTCTCCTGGAAAAAGTGCTTATGATGCCAGAGCCTGTAAGGACCAAACCTCTGTTCGTCCACAAAGTAGTGGGGCTCTGCGACATGAGTAATCTCCGTAACCCAGTTCACTGGAATCCAGCCAAATGGCCTCACCCGATAGCTGATAATCATTCCAGGATACATTCTCTTTCCGTCCTGATGAGTGATTTCGAATCCCATGGAGGCAGGAGTAATGATGCTTAGATTACCCGGATCTGAAAAGAAATCCCAGGCTTCCTTGAATGAAACCTGGAGAGTAACCTGTGTTTCAAGAGTATAGATTTTCATTGCTCAGAATTCCTCGCCCCAGAAAGGCTCTCTGAATATTCAGGAGCTCTTTTCCCAGGGAGCCCTCGGGTTGTAAGCTGGGCCCCGAATTTAGATCGTAATCAAAAGATGCATTCGCTTCCATCCGGGAAATCCTGGACCAGAATGGAAAGGGCTGCGAACGTCCAGAATTCTGAACTCTGGATTCCCACAGTCTTCTGGATGCCATAAACAGTGCTCCGAGCAAGGTAGCCAGATGGTGACTAACCTCTGTGGCCCTTCTAGCTGCAAGAAAGGCCATGGGGACTATGTCCTGATTCTTTCCATTCGTAGGAATACTGTAGGTACTGTGCATATGACTCAGGCTTCTCATCTCGGCCAGCACCGCTGTGGCTGTTAACTGAAGTCCGGCCAGTCCGCTACTCTGACCAGGTACTCCGGCCAGCATCAGTGACTCTTCGCCATTGATCTCCGGATCCAGAAGCAAAGCGAGTTGTCTTTCAGCCAGCACTCCAGCCTGGCAGGCCAGCATTGTCATTTCATCGGCACCAAATGCCGTTGCCTGGCCAAAGAAGTTTCCGCCGTGGGAAATCCCGGTGTCTGGGTCTATCAATGGATTGTCGTCGATGGTTTCCAGATCCTGAGTGAGGGAACTTCTCGCAGAAGCCAGAACACCCAGGCAGGCTCCCAGAGTTTGAGGGGCACACCGCAAACTGTAAGGCGCCTGAAGGGCATAGCCCATCCGCCCGCTGCTCTGCCTACTTGCAGCCTCTTCCAGTCCGCCTTTTATCTCCGATTCGTTGCTGAAGTCTGAAGTTGTCTCATTGTCCCGGGTCCGGGATTGCCCCTCCATTCCGCGAAGTTCAGCTACCCTTTCGCGTATTCGCTGAGCACATTGCGAAGTTGTAGATGATCCAAAAAGCGCCGGGCTCAGATGTTCAGGATTTGCATCAAGCAAAACATAAAGCGTAGCCGTAAGTATCTCTTGAACTCGTAGAAGCCTGTTTAGTGTGCAGTACGTAAGCGAAGCTCGCGCTTTGCTGAAGCTAATACCATTGATGCAGGCCAGCGCTTCTCTTCTATCCAGGGTGTGGTCTGCCAGATAATTTTTGGCATCATTTCTATTGTTGGATACTCCAGTTTCCTGGAGACTTTGCGAACCGGTGCTTTCATTCGAATCCAGTGTATCATTCGATGAATAGCGGTCATTCGCAAGATGGCTCCGGGCTCCTCGACCCAGAACTGAATTTAGCAGATGGGCCAGAGGGACCAGGTCTCCGCTGGCACCCAGCGAACCGATGGAAGGAATCCAGGGCACGCGACCCAGCTGACAATCTTTTAGCGCGGCCAGATAGGCTTGAATCACGGGAAGCCGGACCCCGGATTTTCCCTGAGCCATAGTCCATGCGCGCAAATAAAGGGCAGCACTTACCAGGTTTCCTGGCAGGGATGGCCCACTACCTACGAGCAGGTGCTGAATTAAATCTTCGCCTCCGTCTTCGCTGGCAGGAAAGTTTACGAAGGGGCCATAACCGGTGGTAGAACCATAGATGGGCTGGCCGGACTTCAAGGCTTTAATAAACAGTTGCCGCGAATCCTGAATCCCGGTCAGGGCATCGGCCGAGATTTCAATGTCTCCGGAGTCCAGATTCTCCAGTTCTTCAGGTGTTGGCGCCCGGCCGGTATCAAGCGTCAGAAGCAGTACCCTTTTTGTAGATCATTAACTTTTGTTTTCCTTCGATGACGATTTGATCGCCTTCAATGACGATGTAAGGACCGGATTCCAGACTGGATGCCTGATGCGCCAGAGCATCGTTCAGAACCTGCAATCTGGCCGGTTCAATTCCATCCTCCAGCATGCCCAGTATTCCACTCAATGCCGATGACCGATACATCAGCTCTGGATCCGGCTGCATTAGATTGCGATTGGAATCCTGGATCCGGGCATTCAGTACGATCCATCTAGCCTTGAGCTCCATAAATCGCAGGGCAACATAGGAAGGGAGCTGGTCTGTGTCTTCGAAGATTCTAGCCTGATCCAGTATATCCTGCATCCAGCGGTGTGTTTCGCTGCTCAGCGCTTGCCTTTGAGCTGAATCAAGGGGGCAATCGGAAAATAGATAATTCAGAAGGTGATCCACTCGATCAGGGGAAACGAGATCCTGGATTCTATGCGGTTTAGATTCAGACATGGCTTTCTGCTCCCAGGCTTTTTTCTGTTTTTGTTTCCGCAAGTTTCGCTCGAATTACCAGACCCTTACCGTTTAGCGGTAACTCATCTCGATGCAAAAAGCGAATGTTCCTTATATATTCCTGTAACCCACCCAATTGCTTGCGAATAAGATTCTCCATGCCTTTATAGAATGCATTGTTTTCATTCCGCGCCGGATCGCGGGACTGCCCCGGGCCATCCACTACCAGAGATAGCTCCATACCGCCCCGGTCCGGCAAAATATAGCATGGCAATCCGGTGCTTCGCTCTAAACTGTGCTCCCATCGCACTGCATCCAGAAACCTGCCATTTGAGAGCTTGAAATTATGGTCGGCTCGTCCCAGATAAAGAAATCCATTCTCGCAGCCTTCCACGATGTCACCGGTATCCTGCCATTGACCGGACTCGCGCAGAAGGAGGGCCTCATCCAGAAGATGCAATGAATCTTCCATCAATGCTCGGGAGGACCCGAAATTAGAACCGCTGAAATCAGAGCTAACCGTCGCTGTACATACATTGGCACCTCTGTATCGTAAGGTTCCATCCTGAATTTGGACTTCGCACCCCAACGGATACCCAATAAATCCAGATCGGAACTCCCCCGGCTTTCCCAGAGTAATTCCCGGACTGGCCTCTGTCTGACCGTAGCCTACCCTGAAGGCGGTGCCGCGAAGTGTTTCGCTTAGTGAATCACCTATGGGAGCTCCTCCAATCAGACCTCCCCGAAATTCAGATAGCAATGGCTGCAATGTCGAATCCTGGATCCAGCGTTCAAATAGAGCAGGAACGGCACTAACATAATTTATGGAAAACCTGTCTTGAAGGGTAGCGAATCGCCGTGCATCTCCCGGCTCATCTCTGATGACGGTTCGCGCCACAAGTGTTGCAGGCAGCAGGTCCAGAATTAAACCAAAAGCATGGTTCCAGGGCAATACGCTGTGAACTGTGGCATTTCGCATGTTTAACCTGGGAATATGGGTTCTGAGCACCGATAATAGATTTCTATCCGATAGCACAGCCCATTTGGAAGCTCCACCGCTGGTGCCTGAAGTGGAAAGTATCAGTCTGCGAGAGCCATTGGGCAGCTTTCGCAGAGGATGGCCTTCCAGGATGTCATCGTAACCGTGGATTCGCCCGAGGAGGATGGCATTTCGGTGTTCGTTAACCTCGCTGCATTCTCGATACCCGGGAATGTCCATGGCGGATTTGCGATTCAGCACTACGTAATCTGGCTGCCACTGCAACACCTCTTGTAGAATTTGCTCGCTTCCTTTCTCAGGATGGCCTGCGATGAAGGTTCCGTCCCTCATCATGGTGGCCAGAAGCACCTCCAGATATTCCGGTCCTGAGCCGGTGGCGCAGAAAACCAGCGGCCCTCCCTGTTTCCAGCGTTGCATCCATAGACGTATGCCCATCCAGAGAGCGGCAGCCGAAACCATCTGCTCCGGAAATAGAAACAATGGCTCGGGCTGCCCTTTGAGGCGCCTGTAGAACAGGGATTTCCAGATCCGGTCTGAATCCACTACCTTATATTAGCTCCACTTAATAAAGACCCAGTTATCCTTTGTTCCTTCCTTGCGATAAAGATGAACTTTGACTGGAGTAGGCTTCATCTTGTAAGTGAACGTATAGGGGAAGATCAAATCCATTTTTCCCTCCGATACACCTTTCTGGAAAGATCCCAGAAATATGGCATTGTTGGTACAGGGCGCCACCTGGCTGAAAAACAATTTACCTTCGGCTTCAGAAACGGGAACTCCGGATTTCTCCGATTCATATTTATTGAAGATCAGAACCTTTCCTTCGTCATCCAGTTTGATTACACCGTGCTGCAGTTCATCGATCTTGCCCCTTTCATAGCTGGCAATGCCCTCTACAACTGCATCGTCTACAAATCTTGCGCTGCTCTGGGCCCAGTAAGCTGCCTGCTCCTGGATTTTTTTCATAATCGCTTCGCTCATTTCTTACTCCTTCTGTGCGAATTCCGTTTCGAATTCAGATGATTACTTGCTCTGATGATTACTTGCTCTTTCGAACAAAGATTTTCTTTGGTCCGGATATTGTGATTCGGTTTCCGTCGATAATGATGGCATTTTCGCGGTCCGCATATAGATCCGCCAGCTGAGCTTCCATACTTTTGATCAACGAAATTAATTCCGCCGCATCGCATACGCCCACTTCATTGAGAAGCAATTCCTTCTCTCCATATAAAGTGATAAGCTGCGAGTCCATGCTCCGAATTAACGTTTCCTGATCCATTTCTTCCGACATAAAAGCCTCCTGTTTCCCGATTTAACCATCCGGGAGCTCCGTATTCTGAGATCTGGAGAATACTATGTGCACATCGTTGATATAGCGACTGGCAAATCCCACTTCGCAATAGGCCAGATAGTAATACCAGAGCCTGATAAAGGTTTCATCAAAACCCAGGGCCCGGACCCTTTCCAGATTTTCATTGAAGCGTTGGGCCCAGGCGTTTAAAGTCCGGGCATAGCTCAGCCCCAGGCTCTCAATGCTGTAAATATTCAGATCCGTTACTCTTTTCAACGATTTCATCACTTCAAACTGGGAAAGTAACAGAGATCCCGGAAATATATGTTTGGCAATCCAGTCGATGCTTCTCAAATACCTTTCATAGGAGCTTTCCGGAAATGTGATACACTGAATCAGCATGATCCCTTTATCCCGAAGCAGGGAGTTCATCTTCTTGAAGAAGGTATCGTGGTACTCAAGCCCCAGAGCTTCTACCATTTCAATACTTACGATTCGATCATACTGACCTTCAATGTCCCTGTAATCCTGAAGAAGCACCTGCACTCGATCCTCCAGTCCCTCGGACTGAATCAGTTCCCTGGTATAATCGAATTGCTGTTTGGAAATGGTTACAGTGGTGACTCGACATCCATAATGCCTGGCAGCGTAGGTTGCAAATCCGCCCCATCCTGAGCCTACTTCCAGAAGCTCAAGATTCGGCTTGAGCGCCAGTTTTCTACAAATCGTCTCATATTTCTTTTCCTGGGCTGCTTTTAAATCATTGATACCTTCTGAGTACTTACCGGAGGAATAGGCCATGGTAGGATCCAGCATCAGTCTGTACAGGTCGTTGGAAATATCGTAATGATAGCTAATGTTTCTGAGGCTACCTTCCTTTGTATTCTTGCGAAATGCATGAGCAATGCGATCCACAAAGTTCAGTCCGCCTACCACCAGACTCTTTGCGGCACTCTGGGCAAATGTAGGATTGGACTCTCCATTGGCCAGAAACCATCGGAGC
>JBHIXQ010000028.1:0-12073 GCA_041984705.1 Leptonemataceae bacterium
AAGACGATGTGCGCCAGCTGTACACCGTAGAGCGTAATAAGCGAGATTGCAGCATAGTTGTAAGCATTGACCTTCTGGTTATACTCGCCCGAATATTTTCTTGCGGACTCCGTAAAATAGGCAATCTGAAGCCCGGCATCTACGTTGCCCTGGGTGTTCAATATGATGGCCAGAGCGATGTTGTTGTTTACCTGTTCTATGTTCGCTGCCTGCGCGCTATGAGCCGGCTCCCAGGTGCGGGCCACGTTCAGGAGAGCCAGAGCAGTAAGCCCCATGTAAGTATATCCAATGTAAGGTCTGCCAATTTCGATGTGTCCCCATCCGGGTAGCACAGCGGAGCGCCAGGCAAAATCCAGATAGGAAATGGGCTCATCCGGTTTTTCGATGTTTCCTTTTTCTACTTGCTGTCGCAGGTATTGAGCTCGCTCGGCCCGGGCCATGGCCTGCTCCTCCAGAAACTTCTGCCTGGCAGCTTGCAGCTCTGCCTCTTCCTTTCTTCGCTTCTCTGCGGCCAGCCTTCTCTGGCGTTCCAGTGCCTGCTGACGTCGGATTTCTCGAATCTCCTCTTCGGTCTGGAATGTGATGCGCGCTATCTGGCTTTTGGGAATAACCCGGGTGCGCCCCTCGATAATAACCGTTACCGATTTTTCTGTCTGCTGGGTAATGGTGCCCACCAGGATTTCACCGTCTCGCATATAGATAGCTTCAGCAAGCAGGGAGGAGCTGCAAAATAGCAGCAGGATTACAAAGATGATTCGTCGCATTATCAATTTTCCAGAATGAAGTCGTAGACCTTGATCACTTCAAACTGCCAGTAGACGGCCGTATCTGCGGCCTGACAGCGGATGGTATCTACAGCATTTGCGGAAGGGGGCATAGGAAGATAAACTGTGCATACTTTTTGCGAATTTCCATCCTGGATCACAATTTTTCCGTGCAAAGTTCTTTCTTTAGGTTTGTTATTTATAGCTTCTACGCGAAATTCCTGAATTCCCGGGATTTCCTCTTTCTGGCGTACTATGTTAACTTCTATTCCGTTCGCTTTATCGCTAATACTGACGGACCCTGAATTTCGAGGAGCGGCGGCGACCGAAGTAACAAGGAATACAAGTATCAAAGCACCAGAACAATTAAGACGTTGGCGCATCATCGTATAGTCAGGTACACTGGATGAAATAGAATTTCAATCGTTTTTTCGCTGTAGCAATCTGCGAACGGCCTGCTGCTTTTGCTGCGAAAGCCGGAGATACTCGGTGGCCTCTTTATGGCCCGGATTCACAAGAAGCACATTTTCGAATCTTTCTATGGCAAGATCATAGTTCCTGCGATTGTACTCGTTGAGACCATCGCGCATATACTGCGAAATGTGAGCCGCCTCCCGGCCCCTGAGGTTGGCAAGCTCGGCTCTGGCCCGGGCATTCTGTGGCCAGATCCTCAAAGCACTGATATAGGACCGTATTGCTGCAAAAGGTTTTCCGGCATTGGTCAGTGCTCTGGCCTGGTTGGTTTGCACCTCGCTCTGCAAACGAGAGGCTTCCGCCAGTCCCTTCTGGGCCGCTTCATAATCCGGGTTCAGTCTCAGCACCTGTGCATATTCAGCTCTGGCCTGCAAGTATCTGCGGTTCTGCATATACTCCTTTGCTCTGGCCATGTACCTTCTGGTCTGATCGCCTGTGAGACGTTCAATGATTAATGATCTATAGCTTCTAGCAGCCCGATTTTCCTTATCCTTACTCAAAATCGCTTCAAAGATCTTTCGCGCAGAATTCAGCTTATCTTCGCTGTAAAGATCCACGCCCAGTTTCATCAATCCAGCCAGCCTTGCTCTTTCCTGGATGGCCTTCGAAATCTCCAGTCCCTGGGCCCGGGCGAAATTTTCATTTAATGTAAATGTAGTCTGCGTGGGCACCTCCACCAGCTCCCTGGAACAGTCGGTTTCTTCATTGAGAATTCGATTTACCATTTCGCCTGTAGCAATGCCCAGGTTCGTATAGTCAGGGCTGATCCCAAAGGTTGCCCCCAGCTTCACCAGAGCCGGATAGCCAGTCATTAGAGTAATACCGTTTTCCTTTGCGAAGCGAGATAGTAGCTGAAAGTTTTCTCGATCATACAATGGATCCGCAACCATATAGAAAGCATCTGCTCGACCCTTGATTCTTTTTAATGCGTCCTCAAATGAATCTGCAGGACCGATGGAGATTGCTTCCAGAAGCAGGCCATGCTGGAGATCCAGGAACTCACCGGCCACCGCAGCTTCCCGACCCTGATCTGTGGAATAAAACGAATAAACGTATCTGGCGGATGGATTCACCTCTTTTAGAGTCTTAAAGAATCTTTCCGGACCTATGTCCATGCTCACGCCGCATAGATTTCCCTGCTTCAGATTCAGCTGCTTGGGGGAGTTAAGCATGGAAAACACAACATTTGTCTTCCTGAGGTTTTCGGCTGCCAGCTGGGCCGCAGCACGACCAAAGGCCACATACACTACGGCTCCGGAAGCCTCTATATCGTTAAAGTAAGCACCCAGATCGGCTTGCTCGGCCTGTAGCACCTCCAGATAACGCACCCTGGTCTGTCCCTGCATCACAGACTGCAAACCGGCCAGACCCTCTTCGTAGATGGATGAATCCGAAGAAAGCAAAACCTCGATTACCGGAATGGGCTCAGACCGCAGCGATGAGGCAGCCACCAGAAGTGTAAAGCAAGCAGCGAATAACAAATTCAATCTACGCATCGCTTTCGCCTCCCGAGCCGGTGCTTACGGGCTTTCTGTCTGCGTATTCTCGGGACGCTTCATTGGCGCCCTCTCCGCGATTGCTCAGCATCCTCTGGACCTGCTCCATGTTTCGCACAGCCGGATCAAAGCTGGGCTCAACCTTGAGAGCACGCTGCAGGCTCAGAAGCGCCCGGTTATATTCCTTTTGCTCGAAGTAGAGCACGGCAAGGTTGTTATGAGCATGATGATTGTCCGGGTCCAGGGCCAGCACCCGACCAAAATATTCCATGGCCTGAGCCTGGTTTTTTAGACATGCATTGCAGTTCGCAGCTCGATAAAGCGCTTTGCGATTATTGTGCTCCAGATCCAGGACCTTCTCGTACTGTTTCAGGGCTCGACTATATTGCTTTTTCTTGTACAGATGATCTGCTTTTTCCAGAAGCTCCATGATCTCCATTGTTTCGCTGGAGCTGGCCATTTTCTGGACGATTCCGTCCCGAAGTCTTGCCGCCTGTTCATTCTCTGGCTCCAGCTGAATTGCCTTGTCCACAAGGTGTAGCGCTCGCTTCGTCTGATCCATGCTATAATAGATGTCAGACAGGTTTAAGAGATTCAGGACATTTTCTGGCTCCCGCAAAAGCAATCGCTCACCGAAATCTGCTGCCTCGTCAAACCGTCCGGCCAGGCGGCAACTGTTGGAAACCGCATAAAGATACTCCTGGTCCTCCGGAGCCAGACTTACGTACTCCTTGAAGCATTCCACCGCCTGATTGTAGTCCTCACGGTTGAAATACAATCGACCAACCGTTTTTAGCAATTCTGGAAGATCCTTACCATGATGAAGGAATTGCTCTATAGTCTGCAGCGCCTCCTCTTCTTTTCCCTGGGCAATGAGTTCTCGTGTCTTTTCAATGCTTTCTCTCACTGGAACCGGCACTATGGGAGCCACCGGTTCGGGAATATTCTCCTTGTAGGAGATTCGCAGCAGCGATATGTCATCCATCAATGTAAAGTTTGATCGAGTATATTCCAGAACCTTCTGGATATCACCGTCGCAGAGCTCCACATGTCGTAGAAAAAGAAACTCATCTTCATTGATGCTTTCGGTGCCATCGGACTTTACTGTAATAAGATCATCGCGTCCGTCCGATCCACAGATGATTGCATCCCCGGGTTGCAATTGAAAACTCTTGATTGAGATCTTCTCCTCTTCTCCAGGAACTCCCAGCTTTCGCAGCTCCAGTTCCTCCTCCAGGAATGAAGCGTGGCCCTGTCTGTACAGGACTGTGAACGGATGCTCGCAGTTCAGGAAATACATGAATCCGGTTTCTTCATCCACCAGGCCCATAACGATGGACATATACATTGTGCCATCAAAAGAAACGAAGATATTTTGTAGATCCCGGTATGTATCCCTTAACCAGATTTCCGGGTACTGAATGGACGACTTTCCCAGCTTCGCCTGAATTAATGTGGCGTTAAAGGCTGCACCGAGTACCAGAGCGCCGCCCGCTCCCTGAATGGACTTCCCCATGGCATCTGCGTTCAGAAAGACGGTGTAGTTTCTTCCATCCAGGCGAATTGTATCTGTTATGCAGTAATCTCCTCCAATTTCTGAATCCCATTTTCTAAAGCTGAATTTTTTCTTTTGTTCGATTACGAATTCACTGGAGATGAAGTTGCTGCGGTTCTTGTTTGTCTGCAGTGGATGCGCCAGCAAAGAGGTGAGAAAGTAATCTCCATCCTGCTGAATTTTTAAAGCCCTTACCTGTTCCAGGGTTTCGTTTAGCTCCTGGGTTCTTTGCTCTACCTTTTCTTCCAGGTTTTGAGTAAAGTCCTGGATCTTTTCTGTCATGTTGTTGAAGGATGAGGCCAGCTGGCCGATTTCATCCTTGCTGCTTACGCGAATTCGATGGCTCAAATCCCCACCACCTATGATCGTAGCTCCTTCGCTTAAGGAAAGGATAGGTCTGGTAATCAAGATTGCCGTTGTAATTGCGATTACGATGGCGATTACAAAAATGATTCCGGCCACAAGGAAAATGGTGGTGCGCGTCTGTTCTATGGGCTGATAGACCTTCTCTTCGTCGAACTCAAAAACGGCATCTCCTACCCGTAACTTCTGGCCCTTGTATTCAATGAAAATCGGATATACAAAGCGAAGCAGATCTGGATCGCCTTTGATACTTTTCATTTCCAGGCTTTCTATGCTTCGATATTCCTTCAGAGTGGCAGGCTCAGCAGTCTTACCCAGATGCTCCTTGTGCATGTCGGCTACGTATTCACCATCAAGATTCAAGACGTATGCATTCAGCAGACCATTAACTCCGGCATCGTTCAGTCCCTGCACCGCCGATCTTGTTCCATCGTAGGTAACATCAATGAGCAGCTCCTCTGTAGCCGAAGAAGCAATGTTATGGGATAGGTTTCGACAAACTTCGAAGGTCTTCTCTGTTACCACTTCCTGGTTTCTAAGTAATACAATGAAGGAAAGTGGAAAAACGCTAAGTACCACCACTCCTGAGATCAGGAGAATCATCTTCATTTTGATTTTCATGCACTCACACTCCTGACCCGCTTCTATCTATATAAATCGAAATCGGACCCCGCGCTCGAAACCAGGGAGCGGGCTTTTTTATAGAAGAGTCAGGAAGTCTTGCAAGAGTATTTTTGATTACTTTATCAAGGGGTGCACGGAGGTGATCAAGCTTCTGTTCTGGCAGGGATTATGTAGCTGCGGGCTTTTCGTCGATCATGTTACCGTCCGGGATGCCACCTTTCACAAAGTTTGGATAGAATTCGCGAAATCCCTGCATTATTGTATCGAATGGTAGATCCGCATGGACCCCGCGGTCCTTAACGTATTCCATGAATCGATTCCCTTTTTCATCGAAGGACTGAAACATTGCATCGTTGCGGCCATCGAACTCCAGCGGAGCCACACCATACTTGACACAGAGCCTCTTATCGAAAGTAGGAGTGGCCTTGAGCCATTGGCCCAGGTACACCTCGGCAAAGCCATGAAAGGCAAATACCTTGCTTCCCAGCTTTTCAATGAAGCGCTCACTGGACAGATGGTTCACCACATCCGCCAGGCCGATTCGGGAAGGAACTCCCACCGCTCGGGCCAGGGAAGCAAACAGAACTGCTTTGGGAATGCAATAGTTTTGCTTTTTGCCCAGGATATAGCTGGATTTGTACTGTTCTCTCTTGAGACCCACACGGTAAGGGTTGTACCCTATTTCGTCCCGAACATAATAATACGCTCGAACCACTGCCTCTCGAGGATCCAGACCCTTTAGATTCTCTTCTACAAAGGCCTGTACCTCTGGATGGTCAAAGTCCAGATAGTATGTTGGCTGCAGATACTCGTCCATATTGCAGCATTTGATGGAGAAAGCCGCTTGTCAAGACGCTGATCATACTCAGCCTGCGATTCAATGCGCCGGAATTTTCTGACTCTATTACTCTGGATCACGTCCTACTCTCTTTGCTGTACTCCTGGAACGATGGTGGTGGATGATGCGTATATGCCAACCCCACTGAATACTCGGGCGGCCGCCGTTTACCTTCGCATCACCAACAATAGCGAACTGGGCGCGATACTCACCGGCGGAAGTGCTGACATAGCTTCCAGGGTGGAGGTGCATAGAACGGAAGAATCGGAAGGTCTGGTGAAGATGAAGCGATTATCTGAAACAATTCTACCGGCTGGAGAAACTATTGAGTTCCAGCCCGGAGGTCTTCATCTGATGCTTCTGGACCTGGATAGAATCCCGGAGCCGGGAACGGAAATAGAATTGACTCTGACTTTCAAGAATCAGCCAGATAGAGTCATAAAGATTCCTGTGGTTTCGCCACAGGATGCACTGAAATAATGAGGAAGAGTCGTGAAAGAGAAGAAAAATAAGAAAGTCCGGGTACTTCTAATATCCGCCAGTGTTCTGGCTGTAATCTACCTGGGGGTAAGCTGGTATTTTTCCAGTGTGCTGATCGATTTTCGCAAGCGCCCCCTGGAAGAGGATCGAAAGAATCTAAAGATCGATAGCCCGGCACAGTTTGGACTCACGGAAGCCGAACCCTTCGAAATAGAGTCCCAGGGAATTACACTGAAGGGATGGTTCTACCCGGCCAGTGAAAGCGGGAAATGCGCTATTGTTTATCACCATGGATTCACAGGAACTCGATACGGCGGAATGAAGTATGCTCCTCTGTTCGCCCGCTACGGTTGCGATCAGCTGTTCTTCGATGCCAGGATGCATGGCGAAAGCGGCGGAGAATACGGAACATTCGGATATCATGAAAAGCAGGATCTACTGAACGTAATCGAATGGCTGAAAGAAAAAAGAAATCTCAAGGATTTGAACATCGGTATTATGGGTGAGTCATTTGGCGCAGCCACATCGCTAATGGCAGCGGGATTCTCCGGGCGTGAATTCGCATTCATTGTAGCAGAATCTCCCTACCGCAGCCTCACAGGGATTGTGGCGCAACGAGCCAGGGCAGACTATGGCCCTGTAGCCGGTATATTCGTTCCTCTTGCTTTTACCTTTGCAGAGATGCGAGCCGATTTTGACTCAGAGCAAACTTCCGTTATACTCAAAGCTCCGGAAATAAAAACCCCGGTGTTCTTGATCCATTCATTGGCGGATACCTACACCGATCCATCCAACTCTCAAGCTGTGTTCGACTCCCTTACCGGGCTTTCCGATTCAGAGAAGGGTTTGTATTTTACAGACTGGAATGCCAAACATGCCCGATCCATCGACACGAATCGCGAAGAATTCAGTCGCCAGGTGCAAAACTTTCTGGAGCGAATTCAGGCCGGAAAGCGGCTGTCTGGAGTAGACACTACCGGAGATTCTTGAAGTTAGAATGCTACGACCACTGATTCTTGCCGTATGCGCCCTTGCTCTTGCAGGGGCCTGTAAGCCCTCTCCCTTGAAAGATCTGGGGAAAATAGAATCCTTCGCATTGAAGGATGTGGATGGAAACACCATGGAGTGGAATTCTTTTCGGGGTTCACCGGTGCTGGTTTTCTTTGGCTACACCTACTGCCCGGACTTCTGCCCCATGACTTTGCACAAAGTGGAAAAGGCTTACAATGACAGCGGATCCCCTGAGGACTGGCCAAAGCTAATCTTCATTTCAGTGGATCCCAACAGAGATTCCCCGGCAGCGCTCAAGAGTTATCTTTCCAAATTCAGTTTCCCCTCCATCGCACTCACCGGTTCAGAGACTGATTTAAGAAATGCTGCGAAGAGATTTGGAGTTACCTTTTATCAGGATCCGGAGAACCCCGAATTAATGCAGCATTCTCCTATTCTATTTGTCATCGATGAAGATGCCAGCATTCGCTATCTATTCAAGTTCTCCCAGACTGCCAATGAGCTGCAGGAAATTGTGGAGGCTCTATAGTCCATTCCAGAGAAACCGCGCGTCAGAGGCTCAATCCTGGAGATTTAATCGTAGAGTTCCGAGCAGGCACTGTCTTTCAGCATCGATTCGCCTGGTTCAAGGCCACCCGGCATAAAAGTAGATCACGTCGCTCCATTTTTATAGAGGCGAAATCTGCAAGCGGTATGGCTGCAAAATTACTGGGCTTCGGTCATGCGTTGCAGATACATTTCGGCCACACTATCAGCCGGATTCTCTCGAAGCACTTCCTGCATGAATCTACGACAATCCTGAGCTCTTCCCTGCAGGGCCGCCTCCACTCCCAGTTCAAAGGACTCCCTGGTGCGAAAATGAAGATCCAGAATCCATTGGGGCTGCCCATCCAGCACTTCGTAGACCCGAAGCGGCGCTTCCTTCCCTTTTACTTGCATTCGATCCAGCAATCTTGTGTTATAGGCGGCCGGACTTTCCAGAGCCCGGAAGAATTGCTCGCTAATCAAGATAGGACTACCAAAGTCCCTGGTTAATCGTTCAATTCGAGATGCTGTATTTACAGCGTCCGAGATTACAGTAGATTCCATACGATCCTCGGAACCAATGGTGCCCAGCATTAGCTTTCCATAATGCAGTCCAATTCCAACCTTTATAGGATCGAATCCCTGCTTCTGCCTGTGCTGGTTGTAGTTTCGCACCTCTTCCTGAATGCGAATAGCTGCTTTCAATGCCTGTTCCGGCGGGCCCGCAAATAAAGCCATGACAGCATCGCCGATGTATTTATCTACGAATCCGCCCTCTTCCGTGATACAGGGAACCACTCGCTTCAGATAGGAGTTGAGGAATCTAAAGTTTTCCTGGGGGCTCATTCGTTCGGAAAGATTGGTGAACGCTCGAATGTCAGTAAACAGAATGCTCATTTGAGACTCTATCTGATCCCCCAGTCTGACATCCCGAATATCTGTGCGATTCAGATGATTCAAGAAATCGGTAGGCACAAACCTGGCATAAGCCTGGTTTGTTTCCATTAGAGTGTCGCTGAGTTTCTTGCTCTGCCTGAACGCCATGGAGAAGATCCTGGCCAGCAGATAGGATTGTGTGAGCAAAAATACAATCAAACCAAAGCCAGCAAGATTCCCCATGGTGGTAATATAGACCTCGCTGGCATAGAGAATGTCATGGACTGCGGAAAGAGCAAAAATGGTTCCGCCCAGAAAAGAAGCAAGAGCTCCTGGATCCTTTCTTCGGATAGCCCGCAACCACAGAGCGATTCCAAGAATCAAACATAGAGCAAAGAAAACAAAGAAATAGACCAGGGTATGCGAATATACTCCTACCGGGAAAAAGAGCACCGATAGACTGAAGATGGTGGCCGGGGCCCATACCAGGACAGGAAGGACGTTTCGCCATGGATCGTTCAGTGCAAGAAGCAGGAAAGTCAGGAAGGCAGGCACTGCCAGGTAGAAAGACAGAAATTCCAGTTTTCGCATCAACTCGAAACTGACTTCGGGATAGAGAAATTCAATTAGATGCTCTCCGGTGGAAGCAACCCGAACTGCTATAATAAGACAGACCAGCGAAAAGGCAAGAGATGCCAGGTCCTCTCTGCGACTCAAAAATAGAGCCAGATGATACAGGCCGATGGCCAGAATTGCAGAGATCGTGAATACGTCAAAGATCAGGCGTCCCAGCCAGAGACGGCGAATGTCTTCTTTCTTTCCCAGAAAGAAAAGATTCCACATCCCACCGCTTCGATCGGTAAAATTCGATATTTCCACGCGAATTCGAATCTCTCCATCTTTCGTAAGCGAAAGAGGAATATCCATGGGCTCAATAAAAAATGCCGGCCGATGATGACGGGAATCCTTGCCTACCTGTCCGGAGCCCCCCACCGAAACATCATCCACAAACACTTCCCAGGCCGTGCCCTGCCGACTACTATACAGTGCCAGAGGCCCTGCATCGGGAAGTTGAACCGTGGTTGAATACGTAGCCTTTCCGTAGGAAGGATACTGCTTCCCTTCCCATTGCTGGTTGTTCCAGGCGCCGGGCACCTCAATCGTGCGATTCTCTCCATTCCCGGACCATTGAAAATCCCAGGAACCATCCAGAAGCACAGGTTCCGATAGCTCATCTGCCGAGTAATCCCTTGCACCTGCCTTTCGCTCATCCACCCGATTTTCTGCATAGCAGGCGAAACAGAATAAAACTAGAGCAAAGAGCATCCACCTGGACGTTCGGGCATATGAACGGTCAGTGGGCCCGGACAGGAGAACCTGGCTCCCCGTCATCCATCGAAATACTCCACGGGAGAAACGTACAGAACGTCCACCGAACATTTGATTTGGACCGCTATCAGTCATGCTGCATCGTTTACCACAAAACCTGTTACAAAATCAGACGCTTAGCCTATCGAGCGTAGGTGTGCCCGTAAACCGTGGTCTTCATCGGAGTAATGAGAATGGGAAGGATGGTAAGCCCCAGGATGCCCATGCAATAGTTCTCCGCATCTACATTTGTAATTTCGTACTTTGCCGCACCACCTTCTCTGGCTTTCTCGGTAAAGCCCTTCAAACTACCTTCCATAGAAGCATCGCCCCACAGTGGGATGTAGCCGCAGGCCAGGTGAATGGCAAAGCTGGTAGTAGCCTGGAAGTTGGACGGTCGGCCATCCGGCGTGGACAATCCATTCCTGGACCATCCCCTGTCCACGGTGGTGCAGGATACCAGAGACATCAGAAACACTGAAATGAAGCTAATAGTTGCTATTCTTAAGGATTTCATGGCACATTGGGAACAGGGCCCGGGGTATGCCAAATAAAAAATGCCAGCTCTAAGGCTGGCATTTCTATCAGGAAGGGGTAGTTGCCGATTCCCATGGAAATCCCGGACATCCAATGGAAATCAGCAGATCTATATCTCTATGCGATTCAATCAGCTTTGCCGATTACGAATGTCATATTGGTTGTAGCGCTACCGCCGATGTTGAGCATCACACCGTTCTTTGCGCCGTCGACCTGATATTCGCCGGCCTGCCCGGTTACCTGCTTGTTGATGTCCAGAGCCATACGAACTCCAGACGCTCCTACAGGGTGCCCGGCGCCGATGAGCCCACCGGATGGATTGATGGGCTTTCCACCCTGAAAATCAATCTTACCGTCTTCGATTGCTTGATACTCTTCGCCAGGTCCACTAATTCCGAAGGCTGAAATGGCTGCATACTCGCTGGAAGTGAAGCAGTCATGGGTTTCGATTACATCAATCTTATCTATGTCCAGTTTGGCTCGATCATAGGCCTCTTTAACAGCGCGACGAGTCCAGGGTAGCAGATAGGGATCATCCTGGGATTCTTCCATCTTCTTATCGAAGAGCATAGGAGCCACTCGATGTCCCCAGCCTTTAATTACTGCATAATCGGAAACTTTCTTTCCTTTTCTGGAAGCGAAGTCTTTGGCATAACCTGGATTGGCAATTACCAGAAGAGCTGCCCCATCGGTTACCTGCGAGCAATCCGTAATGGCCAGAACTCCACCCACTTCTGCGTTGAAATCTCCGCCACGAGTCTTGGCATGATCGCCGCTCATGTACCAGCTTCTGGTCTGCGCCTTTGGATTTCTTTTCGCATTCGCATAGTTGATTCTGGAGATTTCGCCCAGGTCATCCATGATTCGGGATTCTCCGATGGACTTTCCATATCGTTTGAGGATATTGTCTGCCAGTCGGCCAAAAAGCTTGGGAAACGGAAATGGAATCCCTTTGGCCTCCTTTTCGTAGTAGGCAGCGGTTCCCAGGAAATCTCCACCCACGGCGGAGCTTACGGTTTTCATTACTTCGAGGCCCACTACTACAGCTACATCGTAGTCTCCTGCTCTCAGCTTGGTGTTGGCTGCGTCCAGAGCCACGGAACCGGATGCGCAGGCAGCCTCGTAACGAGCTCCTGGAACACCGTAGAATGCAGGATGCACT
>JBHIXQ010000029.1:0-6544 GCA_041984705.1 Leptonemataceae bacterium
AGAATTGGAGTTTCAAGTGAACAATGACGATAGGGTAAATCTAAAAGCGCTGGATACTATCGCTGTTCCGGCCGGGACACTACATGCTGTACAGGCCCTGACAGATTCTGCATTTATGATAACGATTGGCGGGAAGCACTAAGAGACCTTACTCTTTCCTTTCACAGGTACCCGGCATCTTTCAATGCAGCATCATCCGGCACATTTCAGTACCATTAGAAGGGACCAGAGCTGACGCCCTGTACAATGGCCGAATTGCTTTCGCATTCGGACGGTTGATTGGCTTCGTCCATTCCGAAAGGTATTCGGATTTGTTGCTCAGGTCTGGTAGGATTCTTTCCAGAAACCGATATTTTGCCGCCATGAATATGCGTTAAATCACCGTTCTGGCGGTACCTCTTTCGCTATGTGAAGATCCTGAGGCGAAACTCGATCAATAATTTCTCTAACTCTTCATCTGTTGGGAAAGGAGGCTGCCGTGCGAAGACAACATTCAATAGCCTTCTTTCGCCATCCGATCTTTTTCTTTCTGGAATAGAGTCCAGACATAGCGTTTATCGTCCATCCAGCCAGGTTCTGCCGAACGCATGGCTCGATCGAAGTAGCTGTGCGCCTGGTCCATATCGCCGCTATACCAGTAATAGGCTCCCAGATTCCATAAAGCTGAAGTGGAAGTGCCGCCGGATTCATCCAGGGCCCTTTCCCATTGCCTGGCCGCCATATCGAAGTTGCCTTCCTCGGCCCATTTGATTCCTTCTTCCAGGAATGCCTGCACTCGAGAAGGATCCCCTCCCCGAAGTCCATCGGTATCATCGGAAAGAGGAATATAGAATGTCACTACTTCAGGGGAAAGATTTCGCGCAATCTCGGTTCCCACCATTTGCATTGCTTCATCAAATGCCTTCAGCTGCGACGGACACTGTGTATTACCTACGTCGTTTTCCAGGCGATGAGGCTTGGTGTTGGAAAAGCTTATGGAACGACCGGTTTCTACATTTACCAGTGTGGCCTCAACAAATACAGTTAGATAGGTAACACCGGTGGGTTTCTTGTATTGAGCATCCCCGCTGCTCTGTCCTTTGGATGCAGCGGCCATGGCGAGTTGCAATGCTGCAGTGGAAAGATCCGTCACTTCTTCGATCTTGCATTCAACCCGAGGAAGAGCGGTCATTCGAACAAATAGAATACTCTCTACAGCCAATTCGCGACCAATCTGAAGCTGGTTCCTGGTCATGCCACTCTGTGCATGGGCCAGTTCCTGATACCTTCTGTCCCGACTATCCAGATCTACGATGGAATAGAAGCCACGTCCCTGCATGGCACTCTGGACGGAACCGCGAATGGTATCCTGCCATTCCGTGGCAAGACCCAGTCGATTTAGATTTGTGCTATAACCCGCAGGAAGCTCCCGGGCCACCACAGCCAGCTTCCGTTTCCCATCCAGGACCCTTTGCAGTTGCTGGCCTTGATTACCGGCAGGATACTGGGGAAATTTCACCGGAATACCGGAAGCACAGCTCCCCATATATACAAGGAGAGGTAAGCTAATTATGCGGGCCCAATTGGAGTTCATCAGTTACGACTTTTAGACGAAGCTTCCCTGTTTTGGTTTACTTGAAAGAAAATTTCAAGCTATTTTGTGTTCCGATTCTATTTCCCGGAAGTCCATGATTGGCTTGCTGAAAAATGCCATGGGGTAGTATTCCAGCTTTCCGGACAGAACCGTGGTCTTGGGTACCAGGTAGTCGATGCCCATGCGGCCCAGAAAACATCGAGTGAGTGGCTTGGCCAGAGGGACATCAAACCCTGTACTTGCTACAACCACCATGCCTCGAAATCCTTCTTTATAAAGCTTCTTCAGCATAGTGATTCCGGCCATCTGAGTTTCCATGGTTATGTCGGTGACAATAACGTGGTAGTGGTCCAGGCCCTTTTCCTTCACCGCGCTATAGCCGCCGGCTCCGTCCACAGCCCGGTCAATCGTGTAGCCGAGATTCTTATAATACTCATCCAGTATTCTTGCATACTTGTCATTATCATCAACGATCAATAAGTGCTTCATGGATTTCCTTTTCTTATGGATTTGTGCCAGCATTGCTGGAGCGTACGGCACTTTGCCGCCATCTTAGTTCTTTTCGCTTTCCTGCTCGGGAGATTCCTCGGCGGGCTGAGTGGCCTCGCGACTGATTTGCTGAAGCCTGGCATACAGCCCGGATCGATTCATGAGATCTTTATGTGTTCCGGCATCTTCAATCTTGCCATTGGACACGACCACAATGATATCTGCCTTTTCTATGGTAGAAAGTCGGTGGGCAATCACAAAAGTAGTACGATTCTTGAAAAGACGCTCCAGAGCTTCCTGAACCAGACGCTCGCTCTCTGTGTCCAGAGCCGAAGTAGCCTCGTCCAGAATCATGATTTCTGGATCGTGTAATAGCGCCCGGGCAATGGAGATTCGCTGGCGCTGGCCACCGGAAAGGGTCACCCCTCTTTCGCCTACCATTGTATCGTATCCCTCCGGCAAATCGCTTATGAAATCATGAGCATAGGCCAGTCTTGCAGCCTTTTCCACTTCGTTGGGATCATGCTCGGGGCTGCCATAGGCAATGTTCTCTCGTATGCTGCCGTGGAACAGGAATGTATCCTGCTGAACGATGCCAATGTGACTGCGATACTCTACCAGAGAGAAATTGCGAATATCCACGCCATCCACGGTGATTCGCCCCTGATCCGGATCAAAGAACCGGGCCAGTAAATCCATGAGGGTAGATTTGCCGCCTCCACTTTCACCCACCAGAGCTACGGTGCTACCGGCAGGAACATCCAGGTTGATACCCTTGATTACCTGAGCTTCCGATTCCGGATAGGTAAACTGTACATCTTCGAATTTGATAGAACGGGAAATCTCAGGAACAGGCTGGGGACTGGGAGGGTCAGTAATGTCCGGACGCCGATCAGCAATAGAAAAGATTCTGTCCGCCGCAGCCGATGCCTGGGACACCTTTCCGATCATGGAAGAAAGCTGAATAATGGGCCGAATGATAAACATTAAAGCCATCAAGAATGTGATAAACTCACCGATGGTAAAGTTTGTTCCATCCAGATACGCCGCGCCCAGAGCGATGATAGCGAGGGTCATAAGAGCAGAGCTCAGCTCTACCAGGTTCGGCCCCATTTTCAAATAAAACTGCTCTTTAAAGCTTCTCCAGCTCAATCGCTGATTCACTCGTTCGAATCGCTCTGCCTGCTGATCTTCCATCACAAACGATCGAATAACCCGAACCCCCTGAATATCTTCCTGTAAACTTGCATTCAGATCTGCCAGAAGCTCCTGGCTCTTGCGCGTGGATCGGGAGATCTTTTTTGTAAAAAGGGCTACGGGTGCCAGAATTAATGGAAGGGTAACTGCAGATACGATGAGTAGCTCAAGATTCAGATAGGCCAACAAGAATAGGTGAGTAACCAAATAGAAGAAATTGGTAATGGAATCCCTCATATTCGAGGAAATCACGGCAGCTACAATCTCAACGTCGTTGATCAATCGGCTCATCAGGAGCCCGGTTTTCTCCCGGTAGAAATATGTTAGAGGTAGATTTTGAGCAGCCCCATACAGGTCGGACCGCAAATCCCTCACCGCTTTGTATCCAGTCCGGGCAATGAGCTGAACCGAGATCAAATGGAATACAAGCTTTAAGAAGTACAGCGGAAAGACCACCATCAATGCCGTATAGATGACTTTCAGAGGATCAAAGGCAGCTTCATTGATCTTTAACTTCCATCGAATCATGGTGCGCAAATTCAGCTGCTGCGCTCGATTCAGACCGTATTCCTTCTCGTATCTGGTATAATGCAACAGACGCTCGGCCAGATCCTTTCGAATCTTTTCTGGAGCGTCTGGCGCCACGGGCAAGCTTCCTTCGCCTGTAAGCAAGCGCGCTTTTTCCGGAGCTTCGATGTAATGAATAGCGCTGTACCGTACAGCTTTGTTTAGAAGCTTTCGCTCGCTTTCCGAGAACTGAATGACAAACGGTTCGCCACCCCCTTTGTCTCCCAGAGCATCAAACAGTGGATAGAATGTTGTAAGACTTACGCCATTAAGAATGGCCACAAAGAACGACACCAGCACCCCCATCAGGAAGGGGGTGCGGTAATGAAAGGAGTACCCGAGTAGACGGAGAAAGTGCCGCACAGGCGATCACTTCGCTCCCAGTCCTTCTTTCTCGGCTCCCACCAAAATGGACATATTTCCAGCCGGATGCTTGTTATCCTTCATCAGCTGATGGCAGGCACCGGTTTCTTCGAATTTATAGACCTTTGATAGCACCGGATCCACTTTCTTTGCAATCACAAGATCATTCAGGCCTTTCGCGTTGTCGTCGTTGGCGAAATGAGAACCCTGCAGTCGCTTCTGTCTCATCCAGAGATATCGAAGATCCACAGTGGCATTGAAACCGGTAGTACCGGCACAGATTACAATCATTCCTCCAGTATCGCATACAAATGCAGAAGTAGGGATGGTGCTTTCGCCGGGATGTTCGAAAACGATTCCTGGATTTTTCTTTCCGGTAATTTCCCAGATCGCTTTACCGAATTCTCGAGCTTTCTTGGTCCATTCCACAAAGTGCTTGGGATCGTTGATTTCGGATGTAAGAGCTCCCCAGTGATCGAAGTTCTTTCTATTGATTACTCCGTCTGCACCCAGCTTCTTGCAGAAATCAAACTTATCTTCGCTGCTCACAACAGCCACAGCAATCCCACCGGCTGCCTTTACGATCTGGATGGCCATTGCACCAAGACCGCCGGACCCTCCCCAGATTAGCACCGGCATTCCAGGCTTTACTGTATTGGGTTCCCAGTGATGCAGCATTCTGTACGCAGTAGCGCCCACCAGCATATAGGCGGCCGCTTCTTCCCAGTTCAGATGAGGAGGCTTGGGCAGACATTGATGGTCCTGCACTTTGGCGAACTGAGCGAATGAGCCCCAGTTGGATTCATAACCCCAGATGATTTCAGAGGGGGCAAACATTGGATCCCCACCCGCTACGATGTAAGGATCATCGTGGTCCCACATCCCGCAATGAACCACTACTTCATCGCCGATTTTTACGTTCTTTACTTCAGAACCTACTGCATACACGATTCCGGAGGCGTCGGACCCACCGATGTGGAAATCCTCCTGTTCCCCCTTTTTCTGGCGCGCAGCTATCACGTTGACAGGATAGCCAAGGGCGGCCCAGACATTATTGTAGTTCACACCGGCAGCCATTACGGCCACCAGGACTTCTCGAGGGCCTACTTCCGGCACAGGGATCTGCTCAACCTGGAAGGCATCTTTGGGATCTCCGAACCGTTCCGGACGGATCAGTTGAGCATGCATTTTTTCGGGAACAACTCCAACCGGAGGGAGTGTTCCAACAGGGACAATTTCGGGGCGATCTGACATGGCGGACACAATCGAGAAACCTGTTAATATTTCCAGTCAAATTCTCCTTTTCATCCATGCCTGTTCGTCGAATATTGGGAGAGGGAGATCACTGTGAGCAAGTTCGAACTTTTCGACTTCACCCCTGAAATCGTAGAATCCTTTCGTGAAAACCACGAGATACCTGTGCACTTTTACAATAAGGACGGTCAGGTCCTTATTCATAAAAAGGAAAATGCATCTGAAGCAGAAATCGATCGATTGCTCCGCTTCATCAAACAGGGGATTTACTACGACATCGAGGATTCGGAGAAACTGGGCCTCCAGGAGAAGGGGCGAGATATCCCGGAAGGTCTTACCGACACAAAACTCATTTCGGAAAACATCACCACCGAGCTCAACGACGGTGCGAAAGAATTATTCAGCAGTTTAAAACGAACATCCATAACATCTGTCCAGGCTCGCAAGACTTCGGAGCGATTGGCCAGTGCCTTTGATGCCTTTGAATCCCAGTCCGATATGAGCGTGGGTCTGGTGAATATTCTGGATTTGATGCAGGGCCGGGATAACACCCACGAGGTGGAACTCGCTGTAAAGAGAACTGTAGTGGCCATGGCCATGAAAACCAGGGGAGCGGCTGCCATCGGTGCCAGGGACCGCGCACGTCTGGAAGAAGCGGCCAATGTGACCATGATGTCTGCATTGCTTTGCGATATTGGCTACAGTCGCATGACCATGCCAGACGGGGATGGTCTTTCCGAGCAGCAAATGAACTACGTTCGCAATCATCCCATCATGAGCTATTTGATGATTGCCCATGAACGCTCCATAGATCCCCGGGTTAAGCGAAATGTACTTTCGCATCATAGACCCATGAAATCCGGCACTCCTGGCAACAACTATCCGTCCATCAAAAGCATTACTACCAGACTTACGGCGCTAAGGGAAAAGTACAGTCAGGACCCGGCCAGGAAGCATATTGCAGAAGACATTGATATGCAACTCAAGCTGCTGATGCGAGATATTCCCTACGATGAGGATGCGGCTATTCTGGCTGTGGCATCCGAATTCGCCTCCCTGACATCCAATGTTCCATGGCGCAAAGCTGATAACGATCGTCGG
>JBHIXQ010000029.1:6554-12056 GCA_041984705.1 Leptonemataceae bacterium
ATTTCACCTACCCAGACCGAATTGTACGAGAGTTTCTGGACTATGTCAGCATCAGTCTTTGCAACAATGAAAAGATCCTCAAAGAAGGAGATTTTATTATCGTGGCCGCACGTTCCGGTAGCGGTAAGACTTTTTTCGAAGTAGGACAGATTACGAATTCCACGCGATTTCAAAGCAAACCTGGTATGGACCGCTTTGCCACGATATTCCCTGAAATTGGAAAAAATCCGAAATTTCAGTTTCTAAAGTTTCCTCTGGATAAACTTAAAGCAGATCCAAGAAAGGCACACTATGAGCTCAGCAAGGATGATAGTCGGCATATAGTCTATGCGGTGGATCCAACCTACGATCCAGATCTGTACGAGGCGCTATTCAAATTAACCAGAACCTCCTCTGCCGCGGCAGGCCATGCGGAAGCTGGTCAACCAGCTACTTGATGATAACCGGAGTGGCATCCAGCAGGATGCATCCGGACGCCGTTACTTTCGCCAGAGGAAGGTCCGATTTCGTACCATTCATTTTGAACCAGCGGAACTACTGGAAGGTGGCTGGCTGGAATTTGATAGAGACATTGTAAGCCCCTACCGGCAAAGCCGCGATCCATCGCCATCCAGCGTCAAGGAATTCGCACAACTGAGTTCAGAACGATTCCTGCATTTCTACTACAGAGTTTTCGATGTGGCTGTAGCCCGGGCCCTGGCTACCCTGGATACAAATCTGTTTCGCCTGCCTTTTGTGGTTCCCTCCATTTTTCTTGATCTGGGCATACCGGATGAGCCCACAAACGGTTCTGTTCCTCCTTTATTGCATGAGCGCATTCGAGACC
Source organism: Leptonemataceae bacterium (assembly GCA_041984705.1). GTDB lineage: Bacteria > Spirochaetota > Leptospiria > Leptospirales > Leptonemataceae > UBA3465. Next base: position 7,381 of record JBHIXQ010000029.1, read on the forward strand.
AGTATCTGAAGTCCAGAAAAGCAAGTAGCATCACGGAAACCGAAAACCGGTCCGGTACCGGCTCTTATGAAGAATCGAAAGCCCCCTCCGTGAGAATCCACGGCCAGTCTGAAATTGAAAACCGCGAAGGTATGTCAGATCCATCCGGTAAACCCGGTATATATTTTCTTTCGGACTATCTGGAAGGGCTCACCGATGATGCTATTGCACTTCTGCGGCCTTATCGCCAGCTCTGGGAACTGGAGGATCAATTGCAGGAGATTCACGGTAAGAGCAAGACCATGCGAAAGGACTTTGATACACTCTTACTCGGGTCCAGACCCGAACAGTCAGCAATCGGTCTGCAAGACTCCCTGTTCAACGACCTGGACAGACATGGTTTGCAAAGCCTCCTGCAAGCCACAGGCAGCCCGGATCTGAGAGCCAGCATTCGCTCATTTCTGGGCCAAAAGGATCCATCTGCTTTTCTACATCTGGTAAGGCACACTAAAGAGATATCAAGGTTCTTGAGTGAAGAAACCCTGGCTGCTGCAGGACTATATTTGCTTCCGGAAAAACTGGAGCTCAGGATTCGGAGCGCCTTACTGCAGGAAACGCGCCTGCATGCCAGAATCATGCGATACATCTTTCTGAAGTACCGTGCCGTACCTACGGGAAGAACCACGGACCTCAGGCTTCTTCATGAGCAGAGAAATCGAGCCTTTCAGGAAGCCATGCAGCTTCTGGAGTCGGTAGTTCGCCTCAATCCAGACATCCGTGAATGGCAGACTCGCATCCAGAAACATGCATCTATTCGAAAGCAGATTCGCCAAATATACGAAGACTATTTGAATGGGGGCACCATCGGTGCTCCTTCACGAAATATGGAAAACCGCGAAATACGTGACCGGGAGGCCCGGGAAGCAACTCTATCAAATACTGTGGCATCGGACTCAATAAATCCTGTGTCAGCGAACTCAGAAGATCCTGTTACGCAGGATTCACAAAGCAATATTTCAGGGAATGCAGGTGCCAGACTCCAGGGGATACTTAAAAAAGCGGAAGAGCATTATGGTAAGGCAGTAGAGTGGCCGGCACACATCCCCTATGGAAATCCATTCGCTCGCCGCGAAGTACTTTTACATGTAAAAGAACAATTGCTGGATAGACTGCGACCTGTGCGAAGCACAACCACAGGTTATTCACTGATACCGGGAAGTCGCCATGGTATTCTTCCATTAAACCCGGTAATGAAACTCTGGAAAGATAAACCCGGATTTGAGGCCAATCTTCCAGAAATTGCAAGCCTGGAAATCAACACTCCAGCAACAGTAGAATGCCTGCTACAACTGGCCGCCCTGGTAGACACCGAGCTGTTTCAGCGTGAGCTAAGACTGGGCCGGATACTGAGTGAAAAACTGGGCACAAGGAATCTCAATAATCTGAAGATATTCCTTATGCCCGGTTCCTGCGGCGCTGCCCGGGAAATCGAACGGCCGGACTTTCCGGAGTTCCGGAATTCAGTAATAGGAGAAAGCCGAAAGCCAGAAGAACTGGGAGTAAGTAACGAGCCCTCAATTCTAACCGGTGGCTGGTATAAGAAAAGAAACCATGCGCTGTATTATCCCATCGGAGGCGATAATGGACAATTGCTTCGTAGCATCTATCTGGCCCTCAGATTGCCTGGACCGGCTGCATTTTTCTTTGCCCTGGGTCAATTTGTCCATGACTGCCTGCCGGATAATCTAATCTATTATGCCGGCTCCGAGATACCTTTTCGTCAGGTGACCGAGGATTACTACAGGCAGGAGGACAAGGTTCGCAAGAATCGCGGTGAGAAAACGGGCCGGCGAAAAGTGGATAATAGCAGGGCCGCTGTCCGGTTTATGTTCGCCGTTTCCTATTCCAGAGCCCTCATGGAAGCCCTTACCGCCAGTTCACAGAGCAATTTTCGCCATCCGCCTACGGAAAAATGGATGAGTCGATACCTCAACCTACCGGTGCTTTCTGTAACCGATCGGAGCCGATTCAAGAAGCTGAGAGGCCAGGCCAGAAGCATTATAGAATCATGGAAGTAAGCAGAATCGCGAGGCGATGCCACAGGCTGATTCGCTGATTCGCGAAGCTAGCCCCGGCTTAGCCAGAAGCTCTCTTTTTCCAGCTGCTCCCGAAAATCTGGATGGGCAATCGATATTAACAACTGCGAACGCTCTCTTACATTCTTGCCGAACAGATTCACCACTCCATACTCGGTAGCCACATAATGAACATCACCCCGGCTTGTTACCACGCCGGCACCGGGGGCCAGCACAGGACAGATTCTGGAGACCTTTCCTCCCTTTGCTGTGCTGGGAAGCGCGATTATGGGCTTCCCTCCTGGACATCGAGAAGCTCCGCGGATAAAATCTACCTGCCCACCAATACCGCTGAAGATGTTATGGCCCATGGAATCGCTGTTCACCTGGCCTGTAAGATCGATGGAAATGGCAGAGTTGATGGCCACCATATTGTTGTTTTGAGCGATGACAAATGGATCATTAACATAGTGACTGGGTCTGAATTCGAAGATCGGGTTGTTATCGATGGCATCGTAGAGATCTCGACTGCCCATGGCAAAGCTGGTCATGATCTTACCGCGGTGCAGACCCTTTTTCTGGTTATTCAAAACCCCCGAGGAAAGAAGAGGTAGAATCCCATCGCTGAACATCTCCGTATGAATGCCCAGGTCTTTATGATTGCGTAGCTGATTCAGCACTGCATTGGGAATTCCACCAATGCCCAGTTGCAAAGTAGCGCCATCGTCAATTAATTCAGCAATATTCTTCCCGATTCGCTCTTCTACATCAGACGCTTCTTTAAGTGGCAGCTCAAACAGCTCTTCCTCCTGCTCCACAAAGTAGTCTACATCCGTTACGTGAATAAAACAATCTCCCAGGGCTCGTGGCATTCTGGGATTCACCTGGGCAATGACCAGTTCAGCTACTTCTGCACAGGGCTTGGTAATGCTGCATTCTACACCATAGCTCATATAGCCAAACTGATCCGGTGGAGATACATGGATCATAGCAACGTGGATGGGCCAGTTCCCGCCGCGCACCAGCTTTGCGATTTCGCTGAGAAAAATAGGGATATAATCGGATTTTCCTTCGTTCACGGCTTCACGAATTGCAGGACCCAGAAACCAGGCATTATCGCGCACACCTTCGAAGCTCTTGAATGGATCTTCTCCAAAAGTGAGTAGATGATTCAGCTCTACCTCTTTCAGTTCTCCGGCTCGATCCGCAAGTGCAGCGATCAAAGCCCGGGGCATCGAAGCATTACCAGAAATGAAGACTTTCTGACCGTTCTTGATGTGGGTCACTGCCTGGGCGGGTGACAGTTTTCGCGAATCGTAGTGGGGTTTCCATTCCATGACATGACCTCAGCATTGGGAGGCCAGCCGTCTATTAGAAATTGGAAACCCTGGCAGGTCGGTACCGAAGAGCAGTGCCCTAGAATTCAGGGGCGGCAGGGGTTGACTCTTCCAGAATCTTGAACTCTGTGCGTCTGTTTTTCTGATCGTACGGGTCACCTTTTTTGGCAACCACAGGGTTGCTAAAGCCAGCGCCTTCCACTTCAAGACGCTTTGCATCGATTCCATGATACACCAGGTAGTTTTTGACGCTCATCGCTCTGCGAAAACTCAACTTTTCGTTGTACTCCTTTGAACCGTGCAAATCTGTATGACCGATGATTTTGAGCCTGGTCTGCGGGTTCTTATTCAAGTACTCCAGAAGGCTTTCAAGATAGAATTCAGATTCGTCTCTGAGCACAGCGGAGTTTGCATCAAACTGTATATCGCTAACTTCAAATGAGCCCCCCTTGCGAATCTTTTCCAGGTATATGATTCGCTTTCCGGTAAATACAGCCCGGTAATCAATGATTCGATGATAGGTAGAATAGCCGGGAATGGAAATAGTCACTTCCAGTCCCTCGCTATCAAAGGCAGGAAGGCGAAGCTCACCCGCTCCGTTGCTACTGGTGCGAGTGGGATCCGGACGGGGTTTGTTCTCGTCCCTGTAATAAGGCTGCATTTTCACTGGAACCGAGAGTGGACGACCTGTATCTTTATCCATCACCACAAGACTTTCCCGGTCCGGTCTGAAGCGATTCAACCCGTCGCTTTCAGCGCCTTCAAAGGCAAGTTCCAGCCCACGATCAATACTGTCTCTGTATCCATCTGGAGTTTCACGTTCGAACGCTCCATCCATTCTGGAATCATAGTTCTGTAGAAGACCTTCCAGATCCTCCTCACGTCCCGAATTGGCCGTTGGGTCGCTGTAAGATTCAGGCTCCCCTTCGCGAATACTGGAGGTGGGTTCTTCGATGGCCGGGTCACTCTCTTCGTCAGTTCGAACCGCAAATTGGGGCTGATCCAGGTTAATCCCGGTGTCAGTGGAATAAAGATCATAATGTCCTTTGCCACCGGAGCGATCAGAAGCGAAGTAGAATGTTCCATCGTGAATACTGAGATGCATTTCGTTCTCGGTGGAGCTCAGTTCAGGGATCAATACCGGGTCCGACCATCCACCTTCGCTTCTGGAAGTACGATAAAAGTCCCATCCGCCAATGCCGCCGGGACGTCTGGAAGAGAACACATAGTTATTGTCTTTCAGGGGCATCAGGGCCGCTTCATGGTGTCCGGAGTTGATAGGCGA
>JBHIXQ010000030.1:0-2945 GCA_041984705.1 Leptonemataceae bacterium
CTGTTTAGGTGCAGCCATGCGCTCAAGCGAATTGGCCGCCTGGACGATGCCATAGATTATGGCGAACGCTGCCGTCTTCGGCTGCCGGACCATGCCAGAAACCTGGCGAATCTCGCGGATTGCTACAGACTAAAGGGAAATCATGAACGTGCCATTCAACTGGCGAACCGGGCTTTGCATCTGGACCATGAACTGGAAGCTGCCAGACAGATTCTGGAAAGAACTACAGCCAGGGTTTAATGGTCAGTTGCGAAGCACAGCCGACATTTTCAAATCTGGATTAAAACTGATGCTCTGACACCACAACTGGTACTGTGAAACCACAAATCCCGGATGCACAAAATTGGAAAGAAAGGTATAGACCTTCAGGGAACCAGTAGTCTGGTGCTTTTTTCGGCCAGGCGAATCTGAACGGTGGTACCGGAGTTAAACTGCATAAAGTCTTCCAGCATTCCGTCGGAAAAGACAACTCCTCCCTCGGGCATATGACTTTCCAGAACCAGTTCCTGGGATTCTCCGATCTCACCGGCTACAATATCCGCTCCGCTCCAGTTACTGCGAAAGGGTTCTCGAACCATAAAGATTAGCTTTCTGGCTTCCCATTGCATTGCGCCAGGGAATAACCCATGGTGGGAGGTTCCGGAGCCATTGCCAGAAGCGTCTTTTCCTTTCTTGTTTTCGCCGCTACTTTTCTTTGTGCCGGACGATTTATTGATGGGCAGCTTTCTGGTTCTTACAGATGGAGAACCGCTGGCGAAATCCTGGATGCCAGCTGCCATGTTGTATAAAGAAGAAAGCCAGCCGGTGCTTCCGGCCGGAGTGCTAACAATGACTCCGCTGGAACTATGTCTTTCGCTGGAGTCGCCGAAGCGAAGCGTGTACCGAGCGCTAACATGCGAATCGGCTCCTATAAAGAAATCATTAAATGCATAAAGATGCTGTCCGTCGTTTAGATCGGCTCTGGCCATGGAAATGTTGCGACTTCCAAGCTTTCCTTCCAGAGTCTGTCGAATTACGGCTACCGCACTGTGCCAGATAAAGGGAAGCAATACACCATCGAATCTTTCTGGATCCGGATTAAATGCCAGCACCGGCTGACCTTCCAGGTATTTGGCGGTATTTACCACCAGTCCATCCTGGCCCAGTGGCACCGCCAGATCTCCAGGACCAAAAAGAAAATTGGGAAGCATGGTACGGTCGATGACCTGAAAGCGCACTTCGGAAGGAATACTTCTTACCAGGGCATCTCTGGCTCTCTGGTAGTTATCATACTCGGTAACGTAGTCATCGAAGGACTGACCGCGGCTTTCAACGAAATATTTCGCCTGACTGATGGTGTTGAATCGCTTTATGCTTTCTTCCAGTCTGGTTTGCCGGGTAATTACGATTATCTTTTCTATATCCAGGTTCCGAACATTCGATGGATCCTGGGAGCCAGACGAAGGTTTCGTAGCTTGTTTTTTTCTTTCTGGCTCCATGTAAATACTTCTGCTTCCGGGGACCCTGATATCGTGCCTGTACTATTGATATCCTGGACTCCTAAAGCTTGCTTGAATCGGCTTTCTTCCGGTTTCCCTGGAATTCCCGGGATTTTTCTTTATCCAGGGAAGTTGATTTTAATGCACTACCTGACTCAAAAAGCCATGAGTCTAAACGTATAGGTGAATAGCTCACGATTGATTTTGCTGATGGAATTTCGATCCTTCCAGCAGAGATTGCAGTAGATCGGGACTGATATTCAGTGTTCCTATTTTCTCTGCGTTCCCGGCAAGATCTCTCATGGCACGACTGATAAGGGTTCTGGCATCCATCTGGTTGGCAGCCAGCACCTCCAGAAGCTCCGGCGAAAGCCCGGAAAGTCCATCCATTTGAAAGCGAATTGCCTGACCTTCGGTTTTGGCCTGTTGAAGTCGATTCTGGCTTTCCAGCTCTACAAGTTCCTTTCTCTTCTGTTCCAGGCTTGTTCTGGCATTCAGTTCCTCTTTTTCGATTTCTCGATTCTTTCTGGCTACTGTTGCTTTGGCCTCCATTTTGGCCTCTTCTACAAGTTTCTGCTTCTCCTGGACTGCGATCTCCGCATTCATCTGAGTTTCGCGAATTTGCCTCTGCTTTTCCTCTACTGCGATCTCGGTTTGCAGTTCATTTTCTTTGATGCCTCGCTCCTGATCTACAGCGAAGTTCCTTCGTTGATAGATTGCATCGTCTGCTTCTTTTAGCAGATTCTCACGTGCGGTGGCCTCCAGGGCGCGAGCCATTTCCGGAGTAGGGCTGACCCGCAAAATGGCAAAATCCAGTACCGAAAGCCCCAGCTCCTGGATTACAGGTTCTTCGCTCAGTCTACCTTTGACGAATTCTACCAGTTCCGGTCCCGCTCCCAGGGCCTCTCGCAATGCGAAGCCTCGAATCTTTTCTCGCAGAGTGACCTGAACCTGGTTTGTGAGACGTAGCTGTAGCTTTTCCAGACCGTCGCCCAGGGGGCGTCCAGTGGGATCCACAGTAAAGTCCAGCATGGAAGCCAATCGGCGGGCATCCTGCACGCGATAGGTAACCTGGCCCTGAATATCCACGGCCTGGAAATCCTTCAGGGTCTCTTGAAAAATGAAGGGAGCATCCCGGCTATCCGCAGGAACCATTACCAGGCTGGCTGATGGTGCAAAATAGAAAAAGGAAAGGCCCGGCCCTTCCTTGCGGATCTTGCCTCCGCGATAGAGCAAAACGTAGTCTGCAGGTCTGGTCTTCAGGTATCTAAAACCGAACATGGACTGTAGAAACCCTGGCAGTGCAGCACAGGCAATTCTTTTTCCCAGGTTTTCAGGATGCAGATTTATCCCCGGCCGGAATTTCTGACTATATGGATTCCATTCGCGTCCAGGGAGCCAGAGAGCATAACCTGAAAAATATTACAGTGGAGATTCCGCGAGATAAACTGGTGGTGATTACCGGTG
>JBHIXQ010000030.1:2955-11799 GCA_041984705.1 Leptonemataceae bacterium
AAATCTTCTCTGGCCTTTGACACAATCTATGCAGAAGGACAACGCCGCTATGTAGAGAGTCTTTCTGCTTATGCACGACAATTCCTGGGTCAGATGGAAAAGCCGGATGTGGATCTCATCGAAGGGCTTTCGCCTGCCATCTCCATAGAACAAAAAACCACTCACAGAAATCCGCGTTCCACCGTCGGCACTGTAACCGAAATCTATGATTATCTTCGTCTGTTGTTTGGCCGGGTGGGCCAGCCTCATTGCCATAACTGTGGGCGACCTGTAGAAGCCATTACTATAGATCAGATTGTGGATCGAATTCTTCTTATGCAGGAAGGATCGAAGATTCAGATTCTGGCTCCCTTGATAGGAGATAAGAAGGGAGAGCACAAGGACGTTCTGGAAAAGGCGCGCAAGGAAGGATTTGTGCGAATGCGAATCGACGGCCAGATTCGAGATCTGTCCGAAGACATCGCGCTGGAAAAGAAGCATCGTCACAGTCTGGATGTTGTGGTGGATCGCCTGGTGATCCGGGATGGTATCCATTCCAGGCTAACCGATAGTGTGGAAACAGCTCTTACCAATGGCAATGGCCAGGTTCTAATATTCGATGGAGAGAAGGATCATATCTATTCTCGAAATCTGAACTGCACTCATTGCAACATCTCACTTCCGGAAATCAGTCCAAGAAGCTTTTCTTTTAACTCTCCCCAGGGAGCCTGTTCCACATGCGATGGTCTGGGAGTACTCCTGGAATTTGATGAAGAACTGGTGGTGCCCGATGCCTCTCTTTCCATCCTCGATGGCGCTGTGGCGCCCTGGTCCAGCGGTAGAGGATACTGGTATCTGGAACTTCTTCAGGATTTATCGTCTGAACTTGGCTTTCATCCGTCCATTCCGTTCAATAAACTCAATGCCAGTCACAAAAAGGCCGTGCTCTATGGATTCCATCAGGGAGGATATCATTTCGAGGGTGTAATACCCAATCTTCGCAGGCGCTATCGGGAAACCAAATCCGACGATGTTCGCATCTGGCTGGAAAAGTATATGGGCGAAAGCCAGTGCCCGGATTGCAAAGGAAACAGACTTCGTCCGGAATCCCTGGCAGTGCGATTTCATGGTCAGGGAATCCATAATCTGGTAGATAAAAACATCCGGGATTTGCTCCATTTCTTTTCAGACATCAATCTCACCGAGTCTGAAGCTAAGATCGTCGAACGAGTACTGAAAGAAATCAATGAACGGCTGGGCTTCCTGCACAACGTAGGTGTAGGATATCTAACTCTATCCCGATCCGCTGGAACACTTTCTGGCGGTGAAGCTCAGAGAATTCGTCTGGCTACTCAGATTGGTTCTGCATTGATGGGTGTGCTCTACGTTCTGGATGAGCCATCCATTGGATTGCATCAAAGAGACAATCGCAGGCTTCTGGATACCCTCAAGAGTCTTCGCGATATGGGAAACACTGTGCTGGTGGTAGAACACGATGAGGAAACCATCCGTGAAGCAGATCATGTAGTGGATCTGGGCCCCGGGGCCGGAGTGCATGGAGGATACGTAGTTGCAAATGGACCTCCAAAAGAGCTGTCCAGGAGCAAAGATAGCGTCACTGGAGACTATCTGTCCGGTAAAAAGCAGATTCCTATTCCGGCAGAGCGACGAGCCGGAAACGGTCATAAACTTACGGTTGTAGGAGCCAGTGAAAACAATCTGCAGAACGTGGATGTGGACTTTCCTCTGGGGCTATTGATCTGCGTTACCGGTGTAAGCGGCTCCGGCAAATCCACTCTCATTAACGACATCCTGTATAAATCCCTGGCTCAAAGGCAGGGATCTCGAAATAAACCGGGTAAGCATAAGAAGCTGGAAGGTCTAAAGCAAATCGATCGAGTGATTGCTATCGATCAGGAGCCCATCGGCAGAACCCCCAGATCCAATCCCGCAACTTATACGGGTCTTTTTACTCCTATTCGAGAGCTCTTTTCAAACTTACCGGAGGCCAGGTTAAGAGGATATAAGCCAGGTCGATTCAGCTTTAATGTGGCTGGCGGTCGATGCGAAAACTGCGAAGGGGCCGGTATTCTGAAAATCGAAATGCATTTTCTGCCGGATGTATTTGTTACCTGCGATGTTTGCCAGGGAAAAAGATTCAATCGAGAAACCCTGGAAGTCAAATATCGCGGAAAAAGCATCTATGATATTCTGGATATGACTGTGGAAGATGCCATTCCATTCTTCGAAAACATCGGCATAGTTCATAACAAACTCAAAACTTTGTCCAGAGTAGGCCTGGACTATATCAAGCTTGGTCAGGCCGCCACCACATTGTCCGGGGGTGAAGCTCAGAGAATCAAGCTGGCTTCCGAGCTCTCCAGGAGAAGCACTGATAAGACAATGTACATTCTGGACGAGCCAACCACGGGACTTCATTTCGAAGACATTCGCAAGCTTCTGGAAGTATTACATGAGCTGGTGGATCGCGGAAGCAGTATGGTAGTGATCGAGCACAACCTGGATGTTATTAAAACCGCAGACTGGATCATCGACCTGGGACCTGAAGGCGGCGACGGTGGAGGAACCATTGTTGCGGAAGGTAGTCCGGAAGATGTAGCCGGCGAAAGCCACAGTTTTACCGGACAGTTTTTGAAGCCGCTACTACAGGGAAAAGAAGCCTCCCCGGCCGGTCGAGCTGCCGTCAATGCTGCTGTAAATGGCCATCCGAATGCGAAAGACTCAAGCGCAACATCAGGTACCGGAGTGAAATCTTCCCATCAGGGATCTTCTAGCAAGGCTTCCAGCCGTGGATCATCCGGGAAAGCTTCGGGAAGCAAAAAGAGTGCTGGCAAGAACGGAAAAGCCGGCAAAACGGCGAAAACAGCAACCAGGAAAAAGGCCAGCCGATCCTGATGATCCGCCAGGCCAAATTCAAACTCGAAGCTCAGTGATCTTCGGAATGCTCGTCCAGATCCTCATCGAATAGGTCTGGATACAGGCTTTGCAGAGCCTGCACTTCCCAGAGAGAAAGGAGCAGATCTACCTTTTCCATTCCTTCTTCTGGATCAGACTGCAGGGTATCCAGAAGCTGTTTTGCCTCGGTGTCAATACTGGATAGTGCCTCGGCCAGGTCTCCTGGTGCGTCTTCGTAGGAAAAGTAAGCCACGATCTTCTTGATGGCCAGGCGATGCTTCACCTCGGCCGTGGCCGGGTCTTCGTCGGGAAAGAATTCCAGCTCCGCGATGTTTGCCTGACGATAATAATGATCTATGATCTTCTGCTCGAAATCTAGAAGCTGAGTTTCTGCTTCATGGAAATCGGTTTCAAAAGTATCGGAGATTTTGTTAAGGATTTCCTCTTCTTCTGAATCGGCCACAAGAGCGGCATATATCAAAAGCATTCGTTCAAGCAATGATGGAAAGAGCTCGGATTCCGGGTCATTACTGAATAGGGCTTCTTCTTCGATATGATCTTCTTCCATTGGTTCTGCAATCTCCTGCTCGCGGTCTGTCCGGTCAGGTGAAGCATGCCCGGAGATGTGTCCAGTAATTACCCTGGCCGGTGCAGCGAATCCAGCAGCCGTCTGGACATCCAGAATCCCCGGGTGCGCTACGAATGGGCCGGCAGGTTGAAATCCATGTAGGTGGAGAGGATCTCCCAGAACCTACATCTGTCGGAGAAACTCTTCCAGCTCCTGCTGAACATCGGAGCCCAGGGATTCGAATTCCAGGCCAATGCGATGGGCCCTTTCCAGACTCTTGATGTTTCGAATATTTCCCATTATTGGGTAGGATTTTTCGCCCGGGAAATGCAGATCGAATGTAACTTCTTCTCCGGGAAGGAATCCCCGCATTACGTGTGGGTTATGGGGATGAAGGATTCCTGCTCCTCCGGAGTTGATGTCCACTACAGGACAATGCTCCGGATTGTAGGGAACAATGTGGCGATCCAGAATCTCTTTTTCCAGGTTCTTTACGATTTCATCCACCGCTTCATAGTGATGGTCGGTCATGGGTTCCGATGAGATAATCGTAGCCACTCCCATTAAATACAGACCTTTGAATCGCACAGGGCTAGAAACTTCGCTCAGGATCTGGTCCGGATGGGGCTCATAGTTCAAGATCTTCCTGTATTCATCCATGGTAATGACAGGAAACTCGGGCACCCGGCTACTGGTGCGATCCGGAATAAATATAGGTACATCTCGCGCCATCATGGCTCGCATTCGATTGTCCAGGCGAAAGGACTTTCGCACGGTAAGTCTCGCTATGGACTGGATGGTTTTTAGCTGGGCCAGGGCTTCCTTGAACGGAGAATCATTCTTTTCATCGATTTTGGATAATCCTTCGGGTATAGAGCGCAACGTAATCAGGTCATCCACCACCAGCTTGCCGGAGTCAGATGCAAGGCTTACCCTTTTCTGCTTTCTGATCTTTCTCTTGAGGTGCAGTCGGACCGGATGAAGTTTCTCCTGGCCCGGATTCAATCGCTCCTGAACCTTGCATTCCATCAACATCAGATGCTGGTCATGATTCACTATGAGAACACGTAGATCTGCATCCGGTCGATTGTGCTCCACAGTAAGCAGTGGAGGTTCATAGCCCAGCACACGAACGGATTCTACTTTCTCTTTGTCTTTGATATGTACAGGAAGCTTTGTAAAGATCCGGGCGCAAATCTGTCTGAGCTGCTCCGGGTCATTGACCTTTTTTACTTCCTCTGACATTTCATCCAGACCAGCACAGGGCCATGTTCTCTTCTACAAAAAAAGAGGCTGTATCTCTTGAAGGTGAGAACAATAAACGGTTGCCAGAGGGCTTCCAACGACGAGCCTATCCGAAGCTTCTGCACCGGCATGTTTCCTGAAAAAGCCACTGTCTTAACCTTTATTCTTTTCCTTTTACCGGGGATCCTCTCTACCGGACCTGTATGTACCGGGCCCGGGACACCGAATGAAACCCGATCCCCGGTACTCCCATCGGATTCCTCCGGCAACGAATCCCGGCCCAACGTATCGCATCTGCCCCTTCGAATACTTACCTGGAATATTTCACTCCGTGAATTTCTGCGGGAAGACCGGGCCCGTGAAGTTCGACGGGTTATTCTGGAAAGCAAAGCAGATGTCATCGCTTTTCAGGAAATGACTCCGGAGTTTTACCGTTTGCTATCCTCTGATGCGAAGTTTTCAGAGAATTACAGGCTGGTACCCGGCAATCCGGCTCATGTAAAGGGAAGATTGGTTCTGGCTACAAGGCTGAATGTTGTGGAAAGCCGCTACATTCGGCTTCCCGGCAGGATGGGTCGGTATGCCCAGAAGGCGGTTTTTCAACTGGAGGGTGGGCAGGATGAAGCTCACTCCGGAAGCAGCAAGACGCCGGGCGATACTGCCATACGCTTTTCCATCATGAATCTTCACCTGGAGAGTTACCTGGAGGATGGAGCGATTCGCGCCAGCCAGATTCGCAGGATTGCTCCGTTTATTCAGGCGCCGGCACTGGTTCTGGGGGACTTCAATTTTGGCGATGGACCGGAGGCAAACCTGGAGCGACAGGCTATTCCGGAGGGTTACAGGGATCTCTGGAAAGAGAGATATAAAGTGGATCCAGGTCTCACCTGGAATCAGGAAGAAAACCCCCTTTCGCTGATGTTTAAATTCGATGGAGAAAAGAGCAGACGGCTGGACTACATTTTACTTTTCGAAGAATCCTGGAGATTGCACGAAATTCAGATGTTGGGGCGCCGCAAGGTCCTGGAATACAGGGGAAAGCCTATTCCTCCTTCCGATCATTATGCAGTCATGGCCGATCTAATCGTTCCCCGTTCCAATCCCGTGAGCAAAGAAGAAACAGATAAGCAGTCTACATCAGATTAGATCGCGCTGGCGGGCCTATTCCTTCCAGGGTAGTAGTCCGCTTCTGAAAGGAAGTGCTGTTCGCCGCCTCTTGCGACTAATAGCCCCGATCGTACCAGGTGGCAATGAGCCTGGGTTGCTTGCAGCCTTTACGAACGCACTCGCTAATTGTCTTTTGAGTTGCACTTCGCAAATCCGGATAGCCAACTACTCCTACCAGCAGATTTCCATCTGCGGCTATTGCTCCGTAACCATGCTTATCTGTGGAAACCAGGATTTTAACGTCAATGCCTCCGTGCTTTTTGGCCATTTCAATGGCCAGCTTCTCGGCTTCTTCCACGGTTCCCACGTTGAAGCTGTATCCATAGGCCTGGGGACTGTAGGCGATAGCGGATGCGCCCCGGACCTCTGCAGAGGGGATACTCATTAATAAGGCGGCCATCGTGGCTGCCAGAATCATTTTTATTCCTATCAAACTTCGCATAGTTCTCTTCCTGATTACTTTATTGCTATGGGCCTACACAGAATGGGCAGTGAATCATCACTTCTTCGCCCTGAGCATTGATAAACGGAACTCTTCGCTGCGGATCTCCTCGAAGCTCCGTGCTCTCTCCGGGCGTGGCGCATTCCATATGCGAAGGTAGCTGATCGCAATCTGTATACAGCTTTCCTCCACCTCCATAGAAGCTGGCACCTGTAGCAAAGGGCCCCATGCGAATGGGAGGAGACAGGAGCTCTCCGGCCACGCCCACTTTTCCGGGGGCCAGCCCCATATCCAGAGCCTGCAGGGTTTCTACGAAGTCCTCAGCATGCCCATCCATGTTCTCTTCATTCCAGGCCGCCTGGATCTGATCATGGAGGTCCAGGCGGTATACGGTACGTTCTGGATCGGAATAGATCCATTTCGTATCTCCATAAATGAATCCGCGAAAGTCGTCCACTCGCCAGACCCAGAGAGGAAGATGAAACTGATAGTCGGGATCAAAGGCACTTCTTCCGTGACGGGTACCATCGTAGGACAGTCCCAGGATATCGAATATGGTGGGAAATAGATCCAGCATTGTAGCCCGTGGTAGAGGCTTTTCCTGCCAGACCCGATGAAACTGATGGTGACGAAACACCAGGGGAACCCTTACTTCTTCATTGTAGATGCTGAAGCTATGGCCGTGGGCCCCTCGTTCTCCAAAGCTCTCACCGTGATCCGATATCAGAACAAACAGTGTTCGTTCTGCCATGCCTCGTTTTTCGAACTCTTCTACAATGCGATCCGCAATGTGTAGTCCGTAGTCGATGCCATTTCTATGACGCCCTTTGATTTTTGTATTATCGAAGCGATTGAATTTATCTGGATGGGGGTTGTGGTAAGGATAATGCGAGTTTGTCATGACAGCTGTCATGGTAAAGGGTTCCTGCACACTATCCAGGATGTTCTGGGTTTCATGAACGAGAGCCACATCGTCCAGGCCGAACTGAAAGCTTGCGTACGCTTCGCCGGTTTCAGGATTTTTCCGCTTCATGAAATCGGCTTTTTCGATGATATTCATGTTCAGCTTACGAAGCATCACAATTTCTGATTCGAAGGCCGTGCTATCGGTATAGATGTAGTGGTTCTTGTAACCCAGCTTTTGAAGAAGAACGGGCATGGTGGTGCCAGGCTGCAACTGAGCATAGAGCTGATCAAAATCCCTGGCGCTGTGCATTCCGGTAAACATGGAATAGTGGGAGTTAGAGCTGTGGGGCACCGGAACAAAGAAATGGTCCGCTACAATGGTTTCTCTCAACTCAGGTGCGAAATACCTGGACTTCTCCAGATCCACAAATTCCTCTCGCGCACTTTCCAGAATGATGATGACTACGTTGGTTCCTGCAGGCAGGTTGAATCCGAATCGCTCTGAAAAGAATTTTTGCTGAGGATGCTGCTGAAGTTCCAGATCCTCTTCCAGAGGGAAGGGGGAATCTCCGGTGGCCTCCTTTTTGCTGCCATCTTGCGGTCTGGCCACCTGGTTATGGCTATGGGTGGGGGCCATAAAGGCCATGAGCGGACCGCAGGCCAGGATGAGTACGGCAATGCTGGCAACCACCGGCTTTATGCGATAAGGTTCCGGAGAGAGGGGAGCTCTCAGCCAGCGATGAAAGCCATAAGCCCATCCCATGGAAAGAAGCCACAGAGACAGAAAGAGGGATGGCAGGGTCAGGTCGATGGTCAGTGCCTCTGGGGCAGTGGCAAAGATGAGGCCCCGAATTTCGCTCAATCCGTAGAGGGCCAGTTCCGGAGTCACTTCCAGGCGCATATAATAGTAAACAACCACACGGACCATGGGCCACAGAATCAGAAGGCAAGTCGTGGCAGTGGCCAGAACCAGAAAGGTCCGGGGTAGTCTGAAGTAATTCAGCAAGTTTCCGGCGAGGGCTAAAATGCCGCAGTATAATAGAAGAAAGCCTGTTGGTCGTAGAGCATATCCGCTTTCCAGGAAATAGCGAGACATTCGATTCCCGGCGCGATCCCAGTCCTGGAATTGATAGATGGAAAACAGAAATGTTTCGGTGAGCCAGGACAGTCCCAGTATCAGAGCCAGTCCTGCTGCAACGAGCAGAATGGCTCGGTCTGAATAGTGCTCCGAGCGTTCCATCGGGGCAAAGTTTATGGATCACGTCAATTTGAGCAATAGAAATCAGCGATTGAGATGCGTTGAAATATTATCTTTATTGGACTCTGCTTCAGTGCACCTGGCTTGCTTAAGGAATTCTCGATGAATCAAACATAGTATTTCCAGCGCCGATGTCGAAATGGGAGGGCCATACCACATGATGTGGCTACAACTACGGGCCGAAATTTCATTGCCTGTGAGGCTACACCCGGGAGCAGTAACCCGATGAGCTGGTATAATGGAATCAGTCTTCTTGGAATCTTTGGCCTTATTGCCATTGCCTGGTTGATATCGGAGAATCGAAAAGCCCTGCGGTGGAAGCCTGTACTGGCTGGACTAATCCTGGCCTTTTTGATTGCAGGA
>JBHIXQ010000031.1:0-11557 GCA_041984705.1 Leptonemataceae bacterium
GGTACGCTTCGCCGATTCCACTCATGGCATGCGTGGCTCCGGCAGCTGGAACAATTACCAGGGTTCCAGTGGAGGTCGACGTTCGACTTAATCCATCGGCCATGAAGGCTGCGCCCATTTCATGCGAAACGAGTATCGGATTTATGGATCGTGAACTATTCAACGCATCGTAGAGTTCTGTATTATGTACTCCTGGAATTCCAAATGTAAATTGAATCCCCAGATCTTCCAGAGCTTTAACCGCAAGTTCGGCGCCAGTGCTTTTCATCAATGTCCTCCTGCAATGGATCTGGCGGCTGCTCGTCCTGTGAGTATACAGCTACCAAGAAAGGTACCTTCCAGCGACCGTTTCCCATGAATTCCGCCGCCACCAAATCCAGCCATTTCGCCTGCTGCGTACAATCCTGGAATGATTACATCCTTATTATTCATTACCTGGCATTGTAGATTTGTGCGAATTCCTCCCAGACTCTTGCGACTGATAATCCTTTCTCGAATAGCAATCAAAGGTCGAGCGGCAGGACTCAGAATTGGCGTAAAGCGATCGGTTCGTATTCTATCTCCACGGTATTTACGAACCGCTGCCAGCCGTCGAATCTGGTCATCATTTCGGTAACATTCTTTTCTTCGCAGATTTTCATCGTACCTTTCGATGCTTTGTTGTAAAATACGGGGATCAACCTTGAATTCTGTGTCGAGGCTGTTCATGGCCCTGACCAGTTCAGGAAGTGAGTCTGCCTGCACAAAATCGTCGCTTTCCTGGAGAAGGCGACGCACCAGTCCTCTGTTGCCAAAAATTAGGTTTCGCAACATCCGAACCTTCTTTCTGTCCCTGAAATCCGTCATGTACTCAGAGCCAGATACGGCCAGTTCATGTATGGCAATCTTCCAGTTTAGAATTTGCCATGAATACTGCCCTGGTTCGGCGCATACGGCTTCAACAAGAGCCCGGGTATCAAAGCCGCCTACCATAGGTACGGGTCCGATTCTTCTTCCTGTGGCATTAACCCAGAGTGCAGACCGGGGAGGTACCAGGCTGAGTCCATGGTTGGGTCTTCTCGGATTGGGATGAGCAATGCCTGCGGCGTAGTGGAACTGTTGATCCAGATGAGTTATTGAAGCGCCGACCCTGGCTGCCATCGCATGGACCTGTCCATTCGCATTTTCATGTGATCCGTTTAGAATCTGCTCCGGTGGACGGCCCCAGGCCGATGGCCAGTTTTTGCGAACCAGATTCAAATCACCACAAATTCCCCCTGCAGTCAGGAGAACTACGTCGGAGAGAACGCGAAACTTCAGTGTCTTATTTCCGCTTATTTGTAATTTTCCGGAGCAGCCGGTAACTACTCCGCGATTAATTTCCAGTGTCTGTACATCACAATGATAATGGATCTGAAGAAGATTTCGATTGGGGTGATCATCTATATACGAGATCAGCTGCCGCATCAGATGCTGCCCGGTTCCCCATACAATATGCCACCTGGGCACGGAATTCCCTGGAACAAATAGGCCTCGTTCCGGCCAATTCACCAGAGGCAGAAAGGTGATCTTTAATTTGCGCAGCCATTCATAGATGTCAGGGATGCTACGGCACACATAATGCTCCGCCCATGCCCGGGGCCAATGATCTTCCTCAGAGAATTCTGCAAAGTTTAGCCAATCCTGTAAAGCCAGCTCTGCTCGATCACATATTCCCAGGCGTCTTTGCTCGGGTGTATTTACGAGACAAATTCCGCCGAAGGACTCTCGAGCAAGTCCTCCGAGTCGCTCCGGTCCCGATTTTTCGAATATAATGACCTTTTTTTTCTTTTCGATTAGTTCCAGGGCGGCCGTCAATCCAGCCAGACCTCCACCCACAATCGTAACATCTGACTCAAAGGAGCGCATAGCAGAGATACTGTATGCGAATGCTGGAATCGCCGCCTTGATTTCGATCAACTATCCGCACCCTCTGTTGAAAAAACTCTATTGGGGGTATCTTTCGGTAGCGATAGGTTTCAGATCCTGCCAGTAACTCCCTATCGCTGAGCCTCAATAAAAGCCTTCCGCGGAGCCAGGAAGAAGCCTACGAAGCTGGCGCACAGGATCGGAACCAGAGACTCAAAACCAGTCATGGTTGATAGGAGGATGGCGGTGCTTAAAGGGGTTCGGGTGACGCAAGCATTGATAGAGGCCATGCAGCTAATGCAAGCTACCGATACGGAGATGTCAGGACATACGTCATGGACCAGCAGCCCCAGAGCCGTACCCACAAAGAGTAGCGGGATGATGAAACCTCCCCGCCAACCTGAAGTTACGGTCACAGAAATAGCGATTAATTTTACAACAACGATGGTCGCTAGACTCATCCTTGAGTATTCGCTATTGAGAAGATGGTTAATCTCCTGGTGCCCAAAGTATCTGGTCACAGGAATGTAGAAGGCCAATAGTCCCAGGATTATCCCTCCGCAGGCCATTTGGACATAAATTGGTGCTCCAATGCTTTTCCAGAGATCCCGAAAATAGTAGGTTAATCCTATAAAGATCCATCCGGCCATTGCTCCAAGTGGAGCCAGACCAAGAGATATAAGGGAATCGGAAAGTGAAAGATCCGCTCGAGGGAAGACCCACGTAGGGCCAACACCGATGTGCACTACTGTGGCAAATACCAGATAGCTCGCGCAGCTGGATACGAAGGCAGGAAGCAGAGCTTCCTTGTATTCGACGACTTGTTTATGGTGGAGTATCTCCACGGCAAAGAGGCTTCCCCCTATGGGGGCCCCAAATAGTGCCGTAAACCCGGCAGCCATTCCAGATATCGTAATAGAGCGTCTTTCACTTCTACTCAGTCGAAGAAATCGTCCGATAAAGGAACTGAATGAGCCGGTTATCTGCACCAGAGGCGCTTCCGGCCCGAGGCTACCTCCCGAACCTACACAGAGGAGAGAGGAGATCATCATCGATACATTGTTCTTTGGATTTAGTTTTCCATTTCTGAATCGGATGTTATCGACGATCATGGACATTTCCCCTGGATCTCCCAGGGCTTTGATTGCGATTCCGGCCAACAGTCCGGCCAGAGCCATACCGGGTATTACTAACCAACCTTGCAATAGAGTAAATATCGATATTACATGTTCCAGTAAGATCCAGTATAGGCTGGCAAGTGTCCCACCCAGGATGCCAATGCCCAGCCAAACAAGAATCATTCGATTAAAAGTAAACGGGTTAAAATTCGAAGACTTCTTGAGAAATTCCATTTTAATACATAACCAGAATCATTTTTTCGGCGGGCCCCTGAGAACCAGCCTCTGTATAGAGGATCTGGGCTGCAATCGTCATTTTTGGAAGTATATTAACCCTGCCTGCGCAGCGGGCATCTGGAAGTACACTATTGCGAAAGATTGGTCCGTCGCCCAGATTCTTCTGGTAATTGAATTCGTTATTCTTGTGATGGGCCTGGGCCTGCTCGTTCCAATTGTGTTTCGGGCAACGGGTATTGGATTATTGCGCGGGCAGGATCGGAGGATTTGTTTTATGAACCAGAAAGAATTATTATTGGAGGGTCAGGTCAGGAACAAGGAGCAAGTGCTATCCTTGATTGATAGTATTCCGGACCAGATTACGGTTCAGAGTAGTGGAATTGCCAATCATCCAGCCTGGATCGTTTCTCATCTGCTGCATTATCATCCTGCCATTCTTCAATTGATTCAAGGCGAAGTGGTTATTGACCCTTCTACCCGATCGGATGCCGAAATATTTGATGCTGGATCTAAACCCGTTGATAAACCAGAACTGTATCCGGGGCGGTCAGAATTGGTGAGTCTCTTTACTGATAGCCATTCCAGAATCGAGTCTGCTTTGCTGGCCATGCCTGTGGAACAACTGTCGGCCACCCCGGGACTGGACCGTTGGGCCAGGGCTTTTGGTAATGTAGGCTCTTTGCTGGTGTACCTTTTGTTGCTACATGAATCATATCATGCGGGCCAGCTT
This sequence comes from Leptonemataceae bacterium, assembly GCA_041984705.1. Classification (GTDB taxonomy): domain Bacteria; phylum Spirochaetota; class Leptospiria; order Leptospirales; family Leptonemataceae; genus UBA3465. The sequence goes on from JBHIXQ010000031.1 coordinate 3,973, forward strand.
GCTGTCTGGAAGAACTATTTTGCGAACCTGTAGCTTTTGACTCAAAAGATTTCGTATTGAGGTGCCTCATGATACAGGATAGCCCGAGTCCGGGTAGTGCATCGATTCAATTTGAGATATATTTCTGTGCGGATTGATGCCTGGACTCTTCGGCTGAAGAATTTCAGGCTTTTCTTTTGGCAATCTGACAACTCTGTTTACCCACAAGCCGGCAGCAGCGGTCATCGAGAGGGCATGGATACTATGGACTACAATCAATCGATTTTAATTCGTTCGCACTTCTTCAGCGGATGACATACTTCCTGGATGAAGTTTCTGCGATTGGCATCGATCTGGCTGTCGCTGAAACTTGCAAATCGACCATCTGTAAGAGCCATGCAATAGAGATTCTTTCTGGGGTTCTGATAATACAGGGTTCCATACAGAGCCGGGCTTTCTTTGTCCTGAAATCGAACCAGAAAAGTAATCCCGTAATGATCGATTAACTCCTGTTCGGAATCGCCTGCCTTTACTACTTTTTGCTTTAGTCCGCGAACCTCATTGCATTGCTGAGGAATGCTGTCATAGTAGCTTACTGCACCGGAAACATCGTCGGGCTCGGAGTATCCGGGGCGAGAACTGGATGCACAATTCGAAGTACAATGCATTAGAAAGAAGAGGCCTATTGAAGATGCGACCAGAGCGCGGAGTCCTTTGGCAGATAGCATATTGGATAGATCCCAATGGGAGGCAGGAAGGGAAGCAAAAAAAGATGTCGCAGCTGTCTGTCATAATGCTACAATACACGAGAGCGAATCATGGAAACCCTGGAAAATCTTGAATACATGGAAGATGCCAACCTGGCGGTGTATGCTGTCCGCCATGGGGAGCATGCAGGACGATTGTATGAGGAAGATGAGCATCCTTTTCGTACTGCTTTACAGAGAGATCGAGACCGAGTGCTCCATTCCAAGGCTTTTCGACGTCTGGGCTACAAGACCCAGGTATTTGTAAACTCCGAGGGGGATAATTACAGGACCAGGCTTACCCACAGTCTGGAGGTAGCACAGATCTCTCGATCCGTAGCGCGTTCGCTATCTCTGAATGCAGACTATGCAGAGACTCTTTCTCTGGCACACGATCTGGGACATACACCCTTCGGCCATGCCGGCCAGGATGCACTTCATAGACTGATGCAGGGACACGGTGGATTCGAACACAATTGCCAGAGTCTTCGCATTGTAAGTGCTCTTGAATCCAGATATCCTTCCTGGCCGGGTCTGAATCTCACCAGAATCACCCTGGCCGGAATGATGAAGCATGGTAGGATCTATAGCTGCGATGGGCATCTGGAGTCCATTCGAGATATTCGGACCGGGGTTTCTCTGGAAGCTCGCCTGGTGGATCTATGTGATCGAATTGCCTATCTACATCATGATCTGGAGGACGGGCTGGACAGCGGCTATCTGACCATGGAAGAATTATCGGGGGAAGAATTCTGGATCGGAGCCCACGAGCAATGCCAGAGAACATTGGGTGAAGATTTCAGCAGATCTCGACTTCCCCTTCAGATTCGGACTGTAGTGCGCTCGCTCCTGAATGAGTGTTTGAACGATCTAATTATCAACTCGCATCAAGCATTGCAGCAGTCAGATTTCGCATCCCTGGAGGATGTACTTTCCGTTCAGCCGGCGGATCTTCCCATTGGAAATAGCGCAGCCCTGCGCAGCCGTCTACAATCCATGCATGCTTTTCTGAAGGCCAGACTTTATATGGACCCTTCTGTGAAGCGAATGTCCTTTCGCGGGGAAAGGATGATCGAGCATCTATTCAAGACGTATATGGACCGACCGGATCTGATGCCCTCCCACGTGCAGGAACGAATAAATGCGGTGGGGCTGGAACGTGTGATTGCAGACTACATTTCCGGTATGACAGATCGATTTGCTGAAAAGGAGTATCGATACCTGACCGGCTCCTGATGTCCGGTTTGTGACCCCTCTATTGTGGTACACAGCTGCCTTACCGGAGCTGCGCGCCCTGGATGATCCAGCCTTTGTCATTCGTTAGGTGTGCCGGTTCTCTGCATTCTTCTGAGGCCAAAAAAAGCTAAGTGAAATGAGCCGGTCTTCCGAAGGTACGGAAGAGGGGATAGAATAATGGCATTACTGGATCGCACAAAAGAAGAAGTAAAAGCAGAGATTTATGAGATCGAAGTGATTCGGGCCCCCATCCGAGAGGTATTTGATGCCATGACCACGGCCCGAATTATCGATGAATGGGGTGCCGGTCCTTCCCGATTCCAGGCACGTCCCGGTGGAAAGTTCTTTTTCTGGGATGGAGAAATGTCCGGAATGATCTGCGAGATCCAGCCGCCGGTACGGATGATGTACACCCTTAGAGAAGCCTGGTGGGATCCAGACTGGAAGGATTCCATGGTTACCTGGACCTTTCGAGAAGTGGATCGAGGAACCGAGGTCATTCTGTCCCATTCAGGACTTCCGGGCAGAAAGGTTCGAGAGGCGCATCGTGAAGGCTGGGGCGAGTACTTCCTGGGACCACTGAAAGCCTATCTCGAATATCACCGATAGCTCTTTCTTCGCCAAGTCAACCTTGACACTAATGCAGCCTGCCAATTTATTGCGGCATGGCTCGTAAGATTGCTGTTCTTCCTGGAGATGGTATTGGTCCGGAGGTAATGAACTCCGCCATTCAGGTGCTGGAAAAGGCGCTGGGAGATCAGTGGTCCAACTATTCACTGTCCGAAGCTCCTGTAGGTGGCGCTGCTATCGATCTAACTGGTTCGCCTCTACCGGACGAAACACTGAAACTCTGCGAGCAATCGGATGCCATTCTGTTTGGATCCGTGGGAGGACCTAAATGGGAAAACCTTCCACCAGAACGTCAACCCGAGCGTGGAGCACTTCTACCACTGAGAAAACATTTTTCTCTTTTTGCCAACCTGCGTCCGGTGCGATTGTTTCCAGAACTTAGTGCATCTTCGCCTCTAAAGGAAGAGCGTATTGGCGATGGAGTGGACATGCTGATTGTAAGGGAGCTTACCGGCGATGTCTATTTTGGTCAGCCCAAAGGACGAGAAGGTAAAGGCGATGAAGAAAAGGCCTTCGATACCATGGTCTACCATCGCTATGAAATTGAGCGAATCGCAAAAGTAGCCTTTGATTCCGCAGCTCAGCGAAAGGGCCGCGTCACAAGCATAGATAAAGCGAATGTATTGAGCAGCATGGTTCTGTGGCGAGAAGTAGTGACCGAGTTTGCGGAGAACTACAACAAAGACCTGGACCATAAAGTTCAACTGGATCATATGTATGTTGATAACGGAGCCATGCAGCTTATCCTGAGACCTGCCAGCTTTGATGTCCTGTTGTGCGGAAATATGTTTGGCGATATTCTAAGCGATGAGGCCTCCGTTCTGGGAGGCAGTCTGGGAATGCTTGCTTCTGCATCTCTTTCCACTGAGCCGGGTTTTGGACTGTATGAGCCCAGCGGTGGCACTGCACCGGATATTGCAGGCAAGGGAATCGCCAATCCCATAGCCCAGATTCTATCTGCATCTTTGCTACTTCGCTACTCTTTTAACGAAACCGATGTGGCGGACCGCATTGATGCAGCCGTTAGAAAGGCCATAGAATCCGGAGCCCGTACCGGAGATCTGGCTGGTCCTGGAGAAAAGGTGGTGGACACTCAGGAAATGACAGATGCCATCATCGGCTTTCTGTAGTACACTGCATAGCCCGGAAAGAAACCTTAATGAATCCCCGAATCCTGATATGCGATGATAAGAATTTCGAAGCTCTGGAATTCAGACAGATCCTGGAATCCAGAAAGTTCAAGGTTCTTCAAGTATGCAGGAATGGAAAGGAGCTTCTGGACTGGGTCCGAAACAATCCTAAAAGCGCTGATGTTGTAATTATGGACATCATCATGCCTGTGGTGGATGGCTTTGCTGCCTTCCACGAGCTAAAGAAGCTGGCCCCGGAAATCAAAGTGATTTTCGTTTCGGTGGAAAATAGTGCGCCTCTGATCAAGACAGTGCTGGCTATGGGAGCCCTGGACTATATTACCAGGCCCGTAAAGCGCGATATCCTGGCCGAGCGTGTAATCAAAGCCCTGGAAAGAACCTGAAGTGGTAAAGAGATAAACCAGGTCCTGGATTCTGGCGAACCGGGATGTCTCTTTTTGGACGCGGTTCTCAGGATACTGTAAGATCCAGCCCGGGCCCCTGACCTTCCATCAAGCCTTGACGGATTTCTCTGAATCTCAGGGTACTTTAGATATCAGTCCGCAGCATCCAATCTATCAGCAAGCCACTCCGTAGTCCCGGCACGTTTCAGATTCGACTCGAACTACCGCTGGAATGGGCCCTGCTTTCACTGGACATACGCCTTCAATTGAATATTATGCCTGCAAGGGCCTAATCAAAAAAAGGCCCGCTTCACCTCTAACAGGCTTTTTCGGGAGCAATCATGTCACCAAATCAATCCCCTGCCACGGAAGAAAGGCAGTCCTTGCAGCAACAAAACTCGGATGTAGGAATCGAATCGGCTCCAGTAGCGAGTCCTGCGCAGTATACTACCTCACCTGTAGTCGAAGAGCTGGATTTCTCCGGGGAATATGACGGAGACGTTCCGTTTGGTACTCCGCCAACTTTCATCGATCGCCAGAGAATTCTTCCTCTGCTACAAAGAGTAGAGAAGCCTGGACGTTATACCGGCGGAGAGTTTGGAGTTCCCCATAAGGATCCTGAATCGGCCCGAGGCAGGATCGTATTTTCCTATCCGGATACCTATGAGCTGGGAATGTCCAACGAAGGATTGAAGATCCTGTATGACTGTGTCCAGCGAAAGGACGATCTATATGCGGATCGCACCTTCCTGCCCTGGCCGGACTTTCGCGGCCTGATGAAAGATGAGGGCATCCCCCTGTACAGTCTCGATCGGCCGCTGGAAGTTCGTTCCTTCGATGTATGGGCTTTTAATACGGCCCATGAATTGCATTATACAAACCTTCTGTATGCGCTGGATCTGGCTGGTATACCTCTAAGACGCAAAGACCGAACCGGTGCTGATCCGATTATTATTACCGGGGGGACGGCTGTATCCAATCCTCTTCCTCTGTTTGATTTTCTGGACGGTATCTTCATGGGAGATGGAGAAGATGCAATCATGGAAATCATGGATATTGTTTCCCGGGGCAAAGAGCAGGGGCTGAGCCGAAAATCCATACTGCAGGAACTTCAATCAGTGGAAGGGCTGATTCTACCCGATCATTACCGGGCCACCGTCCATGAAAATGGAGAAGCACACTATTACGGTCCTATGGAAGCGAAACGGACCTATCGCGCCAAAGAGTTTGCCGCCCTGGAAAACGTGATCGTTCCCAGTATTGCCATTACCCAGGACAGGGTGGTGGTAGAAGTGAACCGTGGCTGCGGTCAGGGATGCCGCTTTTGCCATGCTGGATTCTGGAAAAGACCGGTGCGAAACGCAGAAGTGAGTAACCTGGTTCGAATCGCAGGGGATCTACTCAAGAGATCTGGAAACGATACCATCACATTGCACAGCCTTTCCATTGCGGATTATCCCTGGCTGGAGGAGCTTGTAGTGGAGATGGCCCAGGCGTATGGTCCCGAAGGTGTCTCGTTATCTCTGCCAAGTCTCCGCGTTCAGGTAAAAACTATTCCCGTTCTGGAGATGACTTCTGGAATTCGAAAATCCAATGTCACCTTTGCTCTGGAAGCAGGCTCCGAATTAATGCGAGAGCGTATTCGCAAGAAGTCTTCAGAAGATAATTTGCATTATTTGATCCGCGAGATCTACAGTCGAGGCTGGGACCTGGTAAAGGTATATTTCATGCTGGGCCTGCCGGACCGAGATGGTCGAGAAGTGGATGATCTGATTAAGTCCCTCAATGCGCTGGGTGAGCTTGCTAAAGAATGTGGTCCCAGAAAGAAAGTGAATGTTACGGTATCTCTTTTTGTACCCAAACCATTCACCACCTTTCAGTGGGAGGAGCAGAAAGGCCCTGAATTTTTCGACGAAAGTATTGAAAAGATCAAAGCCGGTCTGACTACGAATCGAGTTCACGTGCGGCATCCCACTCCCTGGATGAGCTGGGTGGAAGGGCTGCTCAGCCGGTCAGATCATCGGGTATCCTATTATCTGGAGAAGGCCTTCCACGCCGGGGCCAGTTTCGATTCCTGGGACGATGGATTTCGCCAGGATGTCTGGGAGCCTGTAATGGCCGAGGTTCCGGATTCAATACAGCAGCTCTGGATGGGACAGAAGCCCGGTGGAACTCCCATGCCATTCGAGGAAATCGTGGAGGGCTTTCCCAGAGATCGCTTGATTAAAGACTTTGAGAAGTTCGAATCCATTAATGAAGACAACATGAACCCTCCACATAAGCAGGCGCTCAAGGAATCTGACTTTCCTCCGGAGCTATTGAAGCCTGTAGGCATCCCGGCCGAGAAACAGAACCGAGCCGGTTTTCTGAAGATTGGTTTTTCGAAGACCGGTAACTTCGTTTATATTAGCCATTTAGATACGATGGATGCTCTTCGCAAAGCGCTTCGAAGGGCTGGCATTCCTATGACCTTTACCCGCGGCTACAATAAACATGAGAAGTTTCACTTTGGGGATTCATTGCCTATCTATATGCATAGTGAGAGGGAAGTGGCGGATGTCTCTGTGTATTCGCCGGTGAATCCCGATGAATGGTTCGCAAAGATTGCTGAACAACTTCCAGAAGGTCTGGAGCTCAAGTCCCTGAATTTTTCTGAGAACCGAGAAAAGGAAAGGAAGGAAAAGCAAAGCTATACATTGAAGTTCTTTCACTCGGAGGATGCTGATCGATTCGAAGAGATGCTCAAGAATCCTCCTGAATCTATCCAGTTTGAAAAGAAAGATAGAAAGCGCAAAAGGGTCCGGAGCCTGCCCCGGCACAAATCAGCCATGCGATTGCATGAAAAGAATCTTCGCACGAGCCTGGAGGAATTGCAAAGGGATGCAAATTCCCTGAGTTTTCTGCTGACCCTTCCAGAGTCTGGAGGACTGTCGATCGTGGATCTTCTGGACCGATATCTTGAAATTCCCAGAGAAGACTGGAATGTTCGATTACAGGTCTGGAAAACTGAAAATTAAAGATCCTCGGCTGAAGACTTTCGGCTCGAGGCTGGCCGCTGAAGACAGGTGGCTTTAGATTACAGAGGGTATAGAAAATTCCATCGGCAGCTTTTCTGCCGATGGTAATCTTGCCTCTGTTTTCCCGGAGGCCATCAGGCGGCGCGATTGGTGGCTTCCTTTTTCTGTACCCAGTCAAATCTTACGTTTCGTGCCACAATCTTGATTTTATTTCGGCTAAAACCTTCATCATCTTTCCAGCGATCCTGGCGGAGATTGCCCTCTACTGTGACTCTGGAACCTTTCTTGAGATACTGAGCGATGGCATCTGCCTGGCGGTCCCAGGCTTCTATATTGAAATAGCTCACAAATTCTTTTGAGTTGTCCTCTTTTGAGCGAAACCCATGGTTCGCAGCTACCGTAAAGTTTACTACCTTGCGATCATTGCTCAGTTCCTTTAGTTC